>JAGFXQ010000008.1 GCA_017861355.1 Bacillota bacterium | reverse complement strand
ATTTTCTTTATTTTATTAACTACTAGGAGTTCTTCATTACAATGCTCTCGATAACATTAGCAACATCTTCGCAGTTATCGCAGCATTTTTCAAGACGATGTAAAATCTCTGTCCAACACATTAACTCAATCGGATCTTTGGAGGTATGATAAAGATTACGCATAGAGTCTACATATAATGCATCACCGTCTTCCTCCAAACGGTTGATTTCGATAATCTTGTCATGAAGCTTCTTAGAAGACTTAAATGACTTGAATTCCTCCAGAACTTCGTCCATTGCCTTACAGCAATCAACGATTAACTTGGTGAATCTTAAGATCTCCGGACGAATGGTCTGAATATTGAACATATCAATATAGATTAATACATCTTCTACAGAATCGGTTACATCATCGATCTCCTGTGTAAGGGAAGTAATATCCTCACGCTCAATCGGAGGAAGGAATTCCTTCACCAGACGGTTCATAATATCATGCTTTGCGATATCAGCATTGTGTTCAATTGCATGTGCCTCGGTAACTTTACCTGTTACATAATTCGGATCAAAATTAGTTAAAGTATTATTCAAACTAATAGCTAAATCATATGAAAATTTAGAAAGACTTGCAAATGCATCAAAATAATTATAGTCACTTTTTCTTGCCATTTCAATATACTTCCTTTCTTATTTTAAAATAGTTTCATAAACAGATACGACATCACAAAACCTAACAGACCACAGCCGGGGAATGTTAAGATCCAGGCATAAGCCATCTCTTTAACGACAGTCCAATTAACACTGGACATTCTCTTTGCTGCACCGACACCCATGATAGCGGTCGTCTTCGTATGAGTAGTACTAACAGGAATGCCATAAGCGGTAGCTAAAAAGAGACAGATTGCTCCGGCAGCATCCGCTGCAAAGCCCTGAGGCTTACCTAGCTTAACCATACCCATACCAACGGTCTTGATAATCTTATAACCACCGATCGATGTTCCTAATGCCATAACAAAGGAGCAGAGAACCATTAACCAAACTGGAATGGTGAATTCCGTAATATTACCCTGCCCTTTCGCAAGGAATACACCCAGTAGAAAGACTCCCATGAACTTCTGTCCATCCTGTGCACCGTGCATAAAAGCCATGGCCGCTCCACCGGCAACCTGAGCTTTTTCGAAAAACCAGTTGGTTCTGCGCTTGTCCAGGTCTTTACAAATAAAGTTGATAATCTTAGTAACAATATAGCCAATACCAAAGCCCAGAATCGAGGATAAGAATAAACCATAAATTACCTTCATCCATTCATGACCATTGATACCTGCTCCGCCTTGAAGTGCAATAGCAGCACCGGATACGCCGGCAATGAGAGCATGAGATTCACTGGTTGGGATACCAAAAGCCCAAGCAGCCGTTGCCCATACAACAATTGCAAATAATGCAGCACATAACGCAATCAATGCAAGCTTTGGATTGTCACCGAAGTCTACCATCTTATAGATTGTTTGAGCTACAGCCTTACTGATCATAGTCATTACAAATACACCAAGAAAATTAAAAATTGCTGCCATGATGATGGCTTTCTTGGGACTAATCGATCTTGTTGAGACACAGGTAGCGATGGCGTTCGGTGCATCAGTCCAACCGTTCACAAGAATAACACCAAGTGTGAGAACAACCGTAATTAATAAGGCCGGATTTGATGTCAGCTGCTTTAAGAAATCAGCTAAAGTTATTGTCATAATAGCGCCTCCCTAAAAAACACATAGTAAAATCATAATTACATCATTGTAATCAATCAAAGAAATATTATCATGAATGAAAGACATAAGCAATCATAATTTGCTATAAATCATCATGAAATTTACACAAAATGAAAGCGGATTTTAATTAGAATAGATATATTTTACATGCACTTTACACAAATTTTACATAAGCCCCCTGAAGATGTAAAATACTAACATATATCAGTTGTAACTGTAATTGTTTCCAAATTATAACAGTTTATAATTATTAAGCAGATCTTATCATCAATAATATCACTATAGTATTCTTTTAGGTAATGGTAGCCATAAATAGAGAGAATATTTATGAGACATTGTGGAAAAAAATCCACAATTAATTGAAAATTGACATTGATTTTTACAATGAAATACTTTAATATATACTGTACTACTTTAAAGTGATATCGAAAGCAAAGTTAACAGCTCGTAAATCCGCAGGATTTACAAGCCTGGCCTGAATAGTTACGAAATATGAATGCGATTTTTGTTCATGTTATAATAATAGGAAGAAAAGGTGGTTAAAAGGATGAGAAGTGACGCAGTTAAGACAGGAATGGCGCAAGCACCCCATCGATCATTATTTAATGCATTGGGGTTCACAAAGGAGGAGCTTAGAAAACCACTCATTGGTATCGTAAGCTCATATAACGAGATTGTACCCGGCCATATGAATCTGGATAAGATTGTGGATGCTGTCAAACTGGGTGTCGCTATGGCAGGTGGAACACCGATTGTATTTCCTGCAATTGCAGTGTGCGACGGTATTGCCATGGGACATCAGGGAATGAAGTATTCTCTGGTAACCAGAGACTTGATTGCTGACTCTACAGAAGCTATGGCTATGGCTCATCAATTTGACGCACTTGTTATGGTACCGAATTGTGACAAAAACGTTCCGGGATTACTTATGGCAGCAGCCAGAGTAAATATTCCGACCATCTTCGTAAGCGGAGGACCAATGCTTGCCGGACGAGTGAACGGAAGTAAGACCAGTCTCTCCTCCCTGTTCGAAGCCGTAGGTGCTTACAGCGCCGGTACGATGACGGAAGAAGAGGTAGAGGAGTATGAGAATAAAGCATGTGCAACCTGCGGCTCCTGCTCCGGTATGTACACGGCCAATTCTATGAACTGCCTTACGGAAGCAATCGGAATGGGACTGAAAGGGAATGGTACCATCCCTGCAGTATATTCTGAGAGAATACGTCTGGCAAAACATGCCGGAATGAAGATTATGGAGTTATTAGAAAAGGACATCAGACCAAGAGATATTATGACAAAGGAAGCGTTTATGAATGCACTGACTGTGGATATGGCTTTGGGATGTTCCACCAATACAATGCTTCATCTTCCGGCGATTGCACATGAGGTTGGTTTTGATCTTAATATTGATATTGCAAATGAGGTAAGTGCTAAGACTCCAAACTTATGTCACTTAGCTCCGGCAGGGCATACATACATGGAAGATCTGAATGAGGCCGGTGGTGTCTATGCAGTTATGAATGAATTAAATAAGAAGGGATTGCTTAATCTCGACCTGATTACTGCGACAGGTGCTACCGTTGGTGAGAACATTAAGAACTGTAAGAACCTGAATCCGGAGGTCATTCGTCCCATTGAGAATCCCTATAGTGAGTCAGGCGGTATCGCAATCCTGAAGGGAAACCTTGCACCGGACTCCGGTGTTGTAAAACGTTCTGCTGTTGCTCCCGAGATGTTAAAGCATACCGGACCGGCAAGAGTATTTGATTGTGAAGAGGATGCGATCACTGCCATCAAGGACGGTAAGATCGTAGCCGGAGATGTGGTGGTGATCCGTTACGAAGGACCAAAGGGCGGACCCGGTATGAGAGAGATGCTGAATCCGACCAGTGCTATCATGGGTATGGGTCTTGGCTCATCCGTTGCTCTGATTACGGACGGACGTTTTTCCGGTGCTTCCAGAGGCGCATGCATCGGTCATGTATCACCTGAGGCAGCAGTCGGCGGTAATATTGCACTAGTAGAAGAAGGAGACATCATTGAGATAGATATCAATGCAAATTCACTTGACTTCAAAGTGTCGGAAGAAGAACTCGGAGCCAGAAGAGCAAAATGGCAGCCCAGAGAATCGAAGATAACGACAGGATATCTGTCTCGCTATGTGGCGATGGTGACCAGCGGTAATCGAGGAGCAATTCTTGAAGTGCCAAAGGCGTAACACAGAACAATAGCACTGCCTAAGACGGCAATAAAATTCAATCGCCATCTGAGGCGGAATGGAGGATTATATGGAATTAACAGGTGCACAAATCGTAATCGAATGCTTAAAGGAGCAAGGTGTGGATACCGTATTTGGTTATCCCGGTGGTACGATATTAAACATTTACGATGAATTATATAAGCATAGCAATGAAATTAGACATATTCTGACCTCCCATGAACAGGGAGCTTCTCATGCTGCTGACGGATATGCCAGAGCGACCGGTAAGGTTGGAGTATGTTTTGCAACCTCAGGACCCGGCTCTACGAACCTGGTTACAGGAATTGCAACAGCCTATATGGATAGTGTACCGTTAGTCGCAATTACTGCAAATGTGGCAGTGAATCTGCTAGGTAGAGATTCCTTTCAGGAGATTGATATTGCCGGTGTGACTATGCCGATTACAAAACACAACTATATCGTTAAGGATGTAACCAAGCTGGCAGATACAATCCGTAAGGCGTTCCGCATAGCGAGAACCGGACGACCGGGGCCGGTCTTGGTAGATATCACAAAAGATGTAACGGCAGCCAAGACAGGTTACCATGCGGTAACTCCGGAGCCGGTTCTTCGTAAGACGGATGAGATTACGGAGCACGATCTTGAAAATGCACTCGAAATGATTAAGCATTCGAAGAAACCGTTTATCTTTGTGGGTGGCGGTGCAGTTATCTCAGAAGCCCATGACGAGTTGAAAGAATTTGTGGATAAGGTTGATGCACCGGTTACCGATACACTGATGGGCAAAGGTGCTTTTGACGGCACAGATATCCGCTACACAGGTATGCTTGGTATGCATGGAACGAAGGCCTCTAACCTTGGAGTAACCGAATGTGATCTCTTAATTACGATTGGAGCCAGATTCTCAGATCGTGTAACCGGTAATGCGAAAAAGTTTGCTAGGAATGCTAAGATACTACATATTGACATTGATCCTGCAGAGATTAATAAGAATGTTACTACTTATTATAGTGTCATCGGAGACATTAAAGAGGTTCTGACTATTCTGAACAGTCGTCTGAAACAGCAAAGTCATAAGGAGTGGCTGGAACATGTCATTAAGTTGGCTGAAAAATTTCCACTAAAATACAATCAGGATATGTTGACCGGTCCATACATCTTAGAGAAGCTTTATGAGCTTACCGAGGGTGATGCAATAATAACAACAGAGGTTGGCCAACATCAGATGTGGTCCGCTCAATTTTACAAATATAAGCTGCCCAGAACCTTTATTACCTCCGGAGGTCTCGGAACGATGGGTTACGGACTTGGTGCCTGTATCGGAGCAAAGGTTGGTATGCCGGATAAGACCGTTATTAACATTGCGGGTGATGGATGTTTTCGAATGAATATGAACGAGATCGCGACAGCAACCCGATATAATATTCCTATTATTGAGATCGTATTTAATAATCATGTTCTGGGTATGGTTCGTCAATGGCAGACCTTGTTCTATGATAAGAGATATTCGAATACGAATCTGAGTGATAAGGTAGACTTTGTGAAGGTAGCAGAAGCAATGGGGTCGAAGGCATATCGCATCACGAAAAAGGAAGAGGTTGAACCGATTCTGAGGGAAGCACTTGCACTGAATGAGCCGGTTCTGATTGAATGTATCATAGACAGTGATGACAAGGTATGGCCAATGGTTGCACCCGGTGCCGCGATTGAGGATGTATTCAATGAGGAAGATTTGGAGAATAAATAGGACCACCGAACATTATAAGATACTCTTATGGTATGTATAACTACAAAGTAATTGACAAAAAAATAACAGGGTTTTATAATGTACATAACACTTTACTAAGCTAAAGTTCTAAACTGTTAAAACTATAGAAACAAGCGTTGAGGAGGATATGAGAGTGGGAAGAATTTATAATTTTTCAGCAGGACCGGCGATGCTACCGGTAGAAGTTTTACGAGAAGCAGCAGATGAGATGCTTGATTACAGAGGCACCGGAATGTCAGTTATGGAGATGAGTCATAGATCGAAGGCTTACGAAGCAATTATTCAGGAAGCTGAAAAAGACTTGAGAGAGCTGATGAATATTCCTGAGAATTATAAAGTACTTTTCCTTCAGGGTGGAGCATCCTTACAATTCGCAATGCTCCCTATGAATCTGATGAAGAATAAGGTAGCAGATTATATTATAACCGGCCAATGGGCGAAAAAAGCTTATCAGGAAGCAAAGATCTATGGTCAGGCAAATGCAATTGCCTCCTCCGCAGATAAGACTTTCTCCTATATTCCGGACTGCTCTGATCTTCCGATCTCCGAGAATGCTGATTATGTCTACATATGCGAAAACAATACAATATATGGAACAAAATATAAGAAGTTACCGAATACCAAGGGTAAGGTTTTAGTGGCAGACGTATCCTCCTGCTTCTTATCAGAGCCCGTTGATGTATCGAAGTACGGCGTTATCTATGGTGGCGTTCAGAAGAACGTCGGACCTGCAGGCGTGGTTATTGTAATTATCCGTGAGGATCTGATTACCGAGGATACACTTCCCGGAACTCCTACCATGATGAAATACAAGATTCATTCCGATGAGAATTCATTATATAACACCCCTCCGGCATATGGTATCTACATCTGCGGCAAGGTATTCAAATGGATCAAGAACATGGGCGGATTGGAAGCAATGAAAGCTCACAATGAGAAGAAAGCTGCAATCCTCTATGATTTCCTTGACCAGAGTAAGATGTTCCGGGGAACGGTTGTAAAGGAAGACCGCTCTTTGATGAATGTTCCTTTTGTTACCGGTGATGAGGAGCTGGATGCAAAGTTCGTGAAGGAAGCAAAAGCAGCAGGCTTCGAGAATCTGAAGGGACACAGAAGCGTAGGCGGTATGAGAGCAAGTATCTACAATGCTATGCCAATCGAGGGAGTAGAGAAGCTCGTTGAATTCATGAAACAGTTTGAAGCGGCAAACGTTCGATAATGATATGGGGTGCCGATGAGGTTCGGTGCGGATTGGAGAGAGGGATATGAAGTATAATTGTCTTAATCCTATTGCGGAGATAGGTTTAAATATTTTCACCGAGCAGTACGAAAAGGTTGAAAATATCAATGACGCAGATGTGGTATTAGTAAGAAGTGCTGCGATGCATGAACTTGAGTTTAACGATGATCTGAAGGCGATTGCAAGAGCAGGCGCCGGAGTAAATAATATTCCTTTGGATAAATGTGCGGAACAGGGAATTGTAGTATTCAATACTCCCGGTGCAAATGCAAATGGTGTAAAGGAGCTTGTGATTGCAGGACTTATGCTTGCATCCCGTGATATCGTCGGTGGTGTAAACTGGGTTCAGACAGTCAAGGATGATCCAACCGTAGCGAAGCTGGTAGAAAAAGGCAAAGCAAAATTTGCGGGGAAAGAAATTCTTGGTAAGAAGCTTGGTGTAATTGGACTTGGAGCTATTGGCGTATTGGTTGCGAATGCAGCAAACCGTCTTGGTATGAAGGTATACGGTTATGACCCCTTTATTTCTGTAGACAGTGCCTGGAACCTATCCCGTGATGTAGTTCATGTAAAGTCCAGAGATGAAATCTATAGAGAATGCGATTATATCACAGTACATACTCCTTTGATTGAGGACTCCGATCCCGGTGTAAACACAAAGGAAATGATTAATACAGACAGTATCAGTAAGATGAAGGACGCAGTTGTCATTCTGAACTTTGCACGAGACCTTCTTGTAAATGATACAGACATCGAGATTGCTTTGCAGTCCGGTAAGGTATCGAAGTATGTAACAGACTTCCCGAATGAGAAGACCGCGAAAATGAATGGAGTGCTTGCAATTCCTCATTTAGGTGCATCCACGGAGGAGTCAGAAGACAACTGCGCAGTTATGGCTGTAAAACAACTGATGGACTATATGGAGAACGGCAATATTAAGAACTCCGTGAACTATCCGAACTGCGATGCAGGAGTATGCGCGACAGCAGGAAGAATTGCAATCTGCCATAGAAATATCCCGAACATGTTAACACAATTTACAGGAGCTTTCTCTGCAGTTAATGTAAATATCACTGACATGGTAAATAAGAGCCGTGGCGATTATGCTTATACTGTTCTTGATGTTGAATCCTCCGATAATACCGAGGTGGCTGCAAAGTTAGCGAAGATTAATGGTGTCTTGAAAGTTCGCATTGTAAAATAGGCAGCAGTTATAGATATAATATTATTGGGACATAGGTCATCTGCCGGTTAATGGGTGGATTGCTTATGTCCCGATTAGTATGGTTATAATAGCAAAATTATTACAGGTATGGGGAATGAAAGTAATAAAACGAGAAGGATAGGAGATATTCAAATATGGCAACAGTGAAGCCTTTTTTATGTATCAGACCGGAGGAAAAGGTGGCTCCCAGGGTGGCCGCTTTACCTTATGATGTTTACAACCGAACGGAAGCGAAGCAGGAGGTTCTGCGTGAGCCGATGTCTTTTCTTCAGGTGGATCGGGCAGAGACAAACTTCCCGGAGGATGTCGATACCTATGACCCCAGAGTGTATGCTAAGGCAAAGGAACTTCTGAGCAAAATGCTGGAGGAAGGAGTTTTTCTTACCGAGAAGGAGGAGTGCTATTACGTATATGAGCTGGTTATGAACGGCAGATCCCAGACCGGTTTAGTTGCCTGTGCTTCGATCGATGACTATCTTGGCAATATTATTAAGAAGCATGAGAACACCAGAGAAGACAAAGAGCAGGATCGTATTCATCACGTAGACCAGTGTGACATGCACACAGGACCGATCTTCCTGGCCTATCGAGCTCAGTATACAATTAGTGAAGTGGTGTCAGAAGCAAAAGAAGAAGTTCCGATCTATCAGTTTGTTTCTACAGACGGTATCAGTCATAATGTATGGAAGATCGATCAGACGGATCGCATTCAGGTAATACAGGAGGCATTTAACCAAATTGACAGTATCTATATCGCGGATGGGCATCATAGAGCTGCATCTGCTGTTAAAGTTGGTTTAAAGAGACGTGAGCAGACACCGGAGTACACCGGAAGAGAGGAGTTCAATTACTTCTTGTCCGTATTGTTTCCCCATGATCAATTAATGATTATGTCGTACAATCGTACTGTGAAGGATCTGAATGGATTGACCAAAGATGGTTTTATACTTAAAATCAAGGAACATTTTGAGGTTAATTATATTGGAGAGGCACCTTTTGCTCCATATAAGAAGTCAACCTACGGAATGTATCTGGAGGATGGGTGGTATAGTCTTACCGCGAAGGAGTCACTGAGAGCGGTCACAGATCCGGTTGATTCGCTGGATGTTGCCTTACTTCAGGACTATCTGCTAGGGCCAATTCTGGGTATTGCTGACCCCAGAGTGGATAAGCGAATTGATTTTATCGGAGGAATCCGTGGTCTGAAGGAACTGGAGCGCAGAGTAAGGGAGGATATGACTGTGGCTTTTTCCATGTATCCCACTTCGATCGAAGAGCTGTTTGCCGTGTCGGATGCAGGGAAGTTGATGCCGCCAAAGTCTACCTGGTTTGAACCAAAATTAAGAAGTGGTCTGTTCTTACACAAGCTGACTTAGTGTGACTAATTCTCTATATGGATGGCTTTCTAATGTTCTTCAAATATGTTACGATATAACAATGAGTAAATAATGGGGAATGTTATATAATTATGTAATTTGGGAGGAGCTTCAAATGACACAGAAAGATACGTCACAACTATCGCAGAATGGTTATAATGTGAAAAGAGTACATAAAGTAAATCTTGCAGCGACAATCATTATCGTCAGCCTGCTCTGCGTACAGGTATTAATTGCAGAAGGGTTTAATGCAGGAGCAAAGGTTTTAATTGCTTCAACATCTCTGATTATCCTTTGTATTATTAATTATTGTGTACCGATCTATGAAAAACTGAAAAGTCTGTTCTTTGCAGTAATCAATTTGGTAGCCGCCTTCGGTTTAATGTACGCGGATGGTTTTACTTTGAATAAGCATTATCTTATCTTTTCAACTATTGCTATGATAACTCTGTATTTTAAGAAGGAGCTAATTGTTATCTTCGGAATCATCGTCAATTGTGGATATCTTCTGATTTTTATATTACGTCCGGAGAATTTACTGTCTGATAATATAGCATTGAAAGAATTTGTCACCATCCTTACATTAATTAACGGTATCATGGTTCTTCTCTTCTTCTTAACCAAATGGGGGAATGATCTGGTGGAAAAGGCCAGTAAGAAGGAAGCTGAAACTGCGGTGCTGTTGGAGCAGTTGGGAAGTACCTTCCGGGTGATTGACGAAGGGGCACATTCATTGAATCAAAATATCAGTGTTGTGGATACTCAGTTAAAAGGCATTAACGAAGCCAGTCAGGGAATTGTTGACTCGGTTCAGCAGATGGCGACCGCAATCCAGGAAGAAGCATCCAGCGTGTACCGTATTAATGAATCTATGACACAATCTTTACAGGTGGTAAATCAATCGATTGAGATATCAAATCACGTAGTGGATAAGTCCGAAGCAATGAGCAAGAAGGTGGAAGAAGGATTTGATAAGATCAATGAAGTCTCAGGTCATATGACTACGGTAAATTCGGTAATTGAGACTACCTCGGATACAGTTGCGGATCTTAAGGCCAGCTTAACAGAGGTATCCGCTTTATTAAATAAGATTAAGACTATCGCCGGTCAAACCAATCTGCTCGCCTTGAATGCTTCGATCGAATCTGCTCGTGCCGGAGAGCAGGGTAAGGGTTTTGCTGTGGTAGCCGATAATATTCGTTCCTTATCAGAACAAAGCAAGAAGATTGTAGAAGAGATCAATGTTGTTACCTCGGTTCTCTTTGAAAAGTCAGAGAGTGCAGCGAGAATGTCAAAAGAGGGTGAGCTCGCCACGAAGGAAGGTATGGATATTATTCGTGAGATGGCTGTTTTCTTTGCCGATATCAAAGAGTCCTATCAGGAGACTAATACGGAGCTGTCCTTAAGCATGAAAGAAATACAGGTAGCTGCGAAGAATTTTATAGAGGTTCAGGAACAGATTACGAATGTTGCGAGTATATCGGAGGAAAACTCTGCTTCCACCGAAGAGATATTATCGATTATTGAGGATGAAAATTCTCAGATAGCGCATATTAATACCTCTGTTACACAGGTTTATGATTTGAGCCGAATATTGAAGGATACAGTAAAACAGCCGTAATTAAAGGAGTGGAATGACTTGGCATAATTTTTAAGATATGGTACAATTATTAAGGGTGCTCATTATTTTTATGAACCGGTGAAAGGTAAATGAAACGATGGAGTACTCTTAATTTTATAATAAGAAGGAGGATATCATTTATGGCAAATCTACGTGGTACAAAAACATTGGAGAATTTGATGAAGACCTTTGCAGGAGAGTCACAAGCTAGAATGAGATATACTTATTTTGCTTCTGTCGCAGGAAAAGAAGGTTACAAGCAGATTCAGAACATTTTCCTTGAGACAGCAGAGAACGAGAAGGAGCATGCCAAGGTATTTATGAAGCTGGCTCTGGATCATCTCGATGGTGAGAATCCTGCCCCGGTTGAAATCAATGCAACTTATCCATTTGCGTTCGGCGATACTGTTGCTAATCTGAAGTCTGCAGCAGCAGGTGAGCACGAAGAGGCTGAATTGGATTATCCTGCATTTGCAAAGACAGCAAAAGAGGAAGGATTTTCTGATATTGCAACACGCTATCTCATGATTGCTAAGGTAGAAAAACATCATGAGGAGAGATATCGCAAGCTGCTTCAGAACATCGAAGACGGCACGGTATTCAAGAAGGATGGCAAGGTATACTGGAAATGCATTAATTGCGGATACATTCATGAAGGTGACGGAGCTCCGGCTCTTTGTCCTGCCTGCCAGCATCCGAAGGATTACTTCCAGCTGTTGGACGACTGCTTCTAAAACAATTGATACATATTAATAGTAACGGGGATGTTGCTCAGCCATATATCATAATTCTATGGAAGTTGCATAAGCATAGAATATTGATTTATAGTTTGACTACATCCCCTTTTTGGCGGGACAGAAGATTATTCTGTGAAAATGATAAAACTCCTAATAATATGAATTTATATGCACTTAGTTTATAATTATTTCACTTCCTTAATGGGGTTAAATATGATAAAATATATCACAAATAAGTTTTATGGGGTACCTATTCACTTTGTCGAATAGGTCGTCAAAAAAGTGAAAGGTACAGGTGTTAGTAATGAGCAATTTGTTTAACATGGATAATCCATTCTTTACTACGCTCGGGAAGATTTGTGATATGCTTTTCCTTAGCTTGGTATGGGCACTGCTTTGCATTCCGGTGGTTACGATTGGACCGGCGAATACGGCGTTATATTATGCGACAGTGAAGGTAATCCGCAGAGAAAGAGGCTATTTATT
Source organism: Bacillota bacterium (assembly GCA_017861355.1). Taxonomy (GTDB): domain Bacteria; phylum Bacillota; class Clostridia; order Lachnospirales; family Lachnospiraceae; genus Mobilitalea. The sequence continues at coordinate 12,632 of JAGFXQ010000008.1, read as the reverse complement.
CCGTGAGTTCTTTAAATCTTTTAAGTTGAATTTTAAAAGAGCTGCAATTCTCGGAGTTATTGTGACATTGATATTTGTCATTATGGGCTTTGATTTAATGTGGGCTTATGCCAATATGAACGGAATAGGCAGTACCGGTTCCATTCTGTTTGGAATTTTTATCGCAATCACCTTCCTTCTGGTATGCTTTACCACCTACGCATTCCCGGTATTATCAAGGTTTGATATGACGATAAAACAGTTGTTGAAGGCAGCAGCTTTTATGTCGATGAGACATCTTCCATTTACCTTAGCAATGGTCGTCGTAACAGCAATTGGAATAGCCGGTGTATTATTAATTCCTCTTCTGATTTTCATCGCTCCGGCGATTGTAACATTAATTAATTCTTTCCTAATGGAACGAATCCTGAAGAAATATATGCCAAAGACAGAAGAAGCGACTGAAGAAGAACACTCTGGTAAGGACGAATGGTACTTAGAGTAATGGGTTTATACATTTCGTATATCCAACTTAATATTTAGAGATACTTTCAGTCATTTTGCATAAAAATTAATAATTAATAAAAAACCACTTTTCATTTCGGTGAAAACATGATATATACTATATATATTAATTTTAGTTTGGAGCGAAGGTGTTCTCAATTTTTTTGAGGACACCTTTTTTATTAAATAGGAAATTGAATCCTATTTAATGAAAAAGCACTCCATATTGCGAACGTAGTTCGGATTGGGGTGCGCACGCCGCTACGCAACGGCGCAATGTAACTAATCATGAGAGGAGATATGGTATGTCGGAAAAATTAACTGAGCTTTTTGGAACAGATGTATTTAATGAAGCGACCATGATAGAGCGCTTGCCGAAGAAAACGTATGCAGCTCTAAAAAAGACAATTGAGAATGGTGAGGATCTTGATCCTAACGTTGCAGAAGTTGTAGCAAATGCTATGAAGGATTGGGCAATTGAGAGGGGAGCAACACATTATACTCATTGGTTCCAGCCGTTGACCGGTATTACAGCAGAGAAGCATGATTCCTTTATCAGCCCTACACCGGATGGTAAGATCATTATGGAGTTCTCAGGAAAAGAGTTGATCAAAGGTGAACCTGATGCTTCCTCCTTCCCCTCTGGCGGACTTAGAGCTACATTTGAGGCAAGAGGCTACACAGCATGGGATTGCACTTCTCCTGCATTCTTAAGAGAAGATGCAGCCGGTGTTACTCTGTGTATCCCCACAGCCTTCTGTTCCTATACTGGAGAGGCATTAGATCTTAAGACACCATTACTTCGCTCTATGGAAACATTAAGTACTCAGGCAGTCAGAGTGCTCAAGCTATTTGGTCATAATGAAGTTAAGAGAGTAACTCCTTCTGTTGGCCCCGAGCAGGAATACTTCTTGGTTGATAAAGCAAAATACCTCAAGAGAGACGACCTTATCTTTACCGGAAGAACCTTATTCGGTGCAATGCCCCCGAAGGGCCAGGAACTAGACGATCATTATTTCGGAAGCATTAAGGAAAGAGTAGCTTCCTTCATGAAAGAGTTAAATATTGAACTCTGGAAGATGGGAGTTACAGCAAAGACTCAGCATAATGAGGTAGCTCCGGCGCAGCATGAATTAGCTCCTATTTATGCTACAGCGAATATTGCTACCGATCATAATCAGTTAGTAATGGAATGCATGAAGAAAGTAGCGAATCGTCATAACCTGGCATGCTTACTCCATGAGAAGCCCTTTGCAGGTGTGAATGGTTCCGGCAAGCATGACAATTGGTCCATGGTTACAGACACCGGCAAGAATCTTCTTGAACCCGGTAAGACCCCTCATGACAATGTACAGTTCTTATTAATACTTGCAGTTATGCTGAAGGCAGTTGATATCCATGCGGATCTCCTTCGTGTATCCGCTGCAAACCCGGGTAATGATCACAGACTAGGCGCAAACGAGGCTCCTCCGGCTATTGTATCCGTATTCTTGGGAGCACAGCTCGAGGATGTTATTACACAGCTGATTGAGACCGGTGAAGCGAAGAGTAGTAAAGATGGCGGAAAGATGAATGTCGGTGTACACTCTATTCCCGAGTTTAAAAAGGATGCTACCGATCGTAACCGTACTTCACCCTTTGCATTTACTGGAAATAAATTTGAATTCCGTATGGTGGCATCTTCCATGTCGATTGGAACAGCAAATACCGTCCTGAATACAATCGTTGCTGATGTTCTTAGTGAAGTGGCAGATGAACTCGAGAAAGCAGATGATTTCAATGTAGCAGTACATGACCTGATCAAGAAGACCTTAACTGAGCACCAGAGAATCGTATTCAATGGTAATGGTTATGCGGAAGCTTGGGTGGAGGAAGCGGAACGAAGAGGTCTTCCGAACATCAAATCAATGGTGGAGGCAGTTCCTGCTTTGGTTACCGAGAAGTCAATCAAGATGTTCGAGAAGCATAAGGTATTCTCTTCGGTAGAACTTCATTCTCGTGCGGAGATTCTGTATGAGGCATATGCCAAAGCAATCAATATCGAAGCGAAGACGATGATTTCCATGGCTACCGTGAAATATATCCCGGCAGTAATCTCGTATACCAAGAAGCTGGCAGATAGCATTAATGCAGTGAAATCTGCGGTTGCTGATGCTGATGTAAGTGTACAGACAGGTCTGCTCAAAGAAGTATCCACGCTTCTTGCAAAAGCTCAGTCCGCTATTAAGAAGCTTCAGGACGTTACGGCAGAGGCTGCTTCTATCTCCGAGATCGCCGAACAGTCCAAATTCTTCAAAGATTCTGTTGTTCCGGCTATGACAGAACTGAGAACACCGATCGATGCATTAGAGATACTGGTAGAGAAAGACTTATGGCCGGTTCCTACTTATGGCGATCTGTTGTTTGAGGTGTAAAATAAAGCTTAGGATGATGTATTTGATAAATAATAAATAGTATAAAAATTGGGCTGTTCCTATATCCTAACCTATGTAAGCCGGTTTGGCTTTCCTAGACGCAGGGTGGGGGCAGCCTAATTGTTAGTATAGTTATAATTCATAGCATTTGGAGCAATGAGTATCATGTTTTTCTATTATACATTCAATCCGTGTTAAGGTTATAACAAAAATGGACTTGACAAGGGAACGATTTTCATTTATATTTTGATTATCAAAATATTTGCAATGCAAAGTATATTTTGTCAAAATAGGTATGATTTGTTTGCCAAATCATAGGCATAATATGGAACGCCATAATATGCAGAGGAGTGAAGCACATGAATGAGAAACTGATTGAAATTAATAAGATGCTGGTTGAGGTTTATGACGATGTGAATAACATTGAGGAATATTCCATCAAACAGGGAGCCTTCAATGATTTATCCATTACAGAGATACATACAATTGAAGCAGTGGGTCTGTATGGATCAAAGACTATGTCAGAAATATCAACTTTGCTGGGCATTACGATGGGAACTCTAACCATAGCCGTTGACAAGTTAATAAAGAAGGGCTACCTGGAGCGCAGCCGGAGTAATTCGGACCGACGAATTGTTAATGTCAATCTGACAAAACGGGGAAAGCTGGCTTACCGAATTCATGAGAAGTTTCATTTAGATATGGTTAAGGCTATTATGCTGGATTTTACTCCCCAGGAGGAAGAAGCATTGCTGACAGCTTTAAGTAAGCTGAATCGGCATTTGAAGGATATTTATATCGGATCAGAGAAGCTTTAGATCAGTTTGGCAATTATGTTAAGGAGGATTTCGGAATGAAACGCGCAAAGATTGCCGGAACAGGCAGCTATGTTCCGCTGAATAGAATGACAAATGATGATATGTCTAACCTGGTGGAAACCAGTGATGAATGGATCGCATCAAGAACCGGAATCAGAGAAAGAAGAATATCTACCGGTGAGAATACCTCGGATCTTGCATATGAGGCAGGTGTGAGAGCTTTGCAGGCTTCCGGGCTGACCGCTATGGATATTGACCTGATTATCTGTGCAACCATTTCACCGGATTCCTTTATGCCTTCGGTGGCATGTATGGTGCAGGAACGATTAGGAGCAACGAGAGCAGCAGCGTTTGACTTGTCAGCTGCATGTAGCGGATTAATCTACGGAATGGCATGTGCCTCTTCCTTTATTGAGACAGGAATGTATCAGAATATTCTTGTTATAGGTGCAGAGACTTTGTCAAAGACGTTGGATTGGACCGATCGTTCCACCTGTGTACTCTTTGGTGATGGAGCCGGAGCAGTAATTCTAAGTCCTTCCGATACCGGGAAAGGAATATCATTCATCCAGTTACTAAGTGATGGCAGCAAACAGGATTATCTGTGTCTGCCGGCGATGCCCCTTCGTAACCCTCTGATACAGGAGGAGAACAGCCAGTCTCAGGTAATCACGATGAAAGGACAGGAGGTATTCAAGTTTGCTGTCCGGAGTATCACAGACCATATTAATACGGTTCTGAAGAATATGGAATTGTCGTCAGTAGATATCAAATATATCATAACTCATCAAGCCAATTACCGCATTATTGAGCAGGCAGCAAAGTCTTCTAAGATCCCAATGGATAAATTCTATATGAACCTGGATCGCTATGGAAATACCTCGGCAGCAACCATCGGTATTGCACTCGATGAAATGGCTCAAAATGATATGATTCAAAGCGGCGACAAACTAATACTAGTTGGTTTTGGAGGCGGAATGACTAGCGGGGCTGTACTTGTTGAGTGGGATTAGGATTATGTAGAGTGTGAACATTTTTGAAGGATGACATAAGGCTTTTTACTTGCCTTTCCCTCCCTTTGGTCGGCCGGTCTGCGCAAAAAGCCTTATGCCATCCCTCAAAAATGGGATATACACAACGACTATTCAGAAGAGCATTCCTTAAGAAGAGACGAGATAAGAAGAGACGAGATAAGAAGTACAGGACAAAGAAGAGCATTTCTTTCGAAGTGACCGATAAGAAGTACAGGATAAAGAAGAGCATTTCTTTCGAAGTGACCGATAATAAGTACAGGATAAAGAAGAGCACTTCATTTGAAGTGATTGATTATATATGCAGAATAAGGTAGAGCATTCCTTTCAAAGAGAAGAGATAATAAGTACAGGATGAGGAAGTTCAAACAAATACCTTATATTTTTTAGGGTAATACTTAAAATTTTGAAAGGATAAAGGAATTTTAAGCAGTTAGGATTATCTATTTCGGACATGATGTATGACTTTCATAAATTTGAACATGATATGAAATTGTAGGCAAGAGTAAGAGTTTTTTACAATAATGGATTACAGGGTACGATACCCTTAATCATAAATGGCGTAACACTGATAAGGCAAGATACGCAGAATCAATCGATAGAAATTTGTTTGGCTTGTTTCTATCGGTATAAAAAAAAACAAAAATAATATGGGATGGAGCAAGGCTCCCCAGATAAAAAATGAAAAGGAGGATATCCTCCAGAGTTTTGGAGGATGAACATGACCATGGACTTAAATAAAATTAAAGAGGTTGTTGCAGATCAATTAGGAGTAGATGTAGCTGAATTAACACAGGAGACTTCCTTAAAGGATGATTTAAATGCAGATTCCTTAGACTTATTCCAGATCATCATGTCCTTAGAAGAGGAATTCGGTATCGAGATTCCTACTGAGGATACCGAGCAGATCGCTACGATCGGTGATATCGAGAAATATTTAAACAACAGAAGCGAAGAGCAGTAATAATCAAGTACGGAAAAGTGAAGTACTGAACTGCATAATAAGGATAAGCAAAATAGATATATGCAATCAGGTATTACAAAGTGTTATGCCGCTGCAGGGCGGCAGATTGGAGATAGTAAAGAGGATGAAATCTAGAGTATGCGATTTACTGAATATTGAATATCCGATTTTCCAAGGTGCGATGGCAAGGATCTCTGACGCATCACTTGCGTCTGCTGTATCGGAAGCAGGGGGATTAGGTATCATAGCCGGAGGAACAGCACCGGTTGAGGTGATCCGGGCGGAAGTAAGAAAGACAAAAGAACTAACTAAAAAGCCTTTTGGTGTCAATATTATGCTACTGAGTGAATTTGCGGATGATATGGCAAAAATGGTCTGTGAAGAAGGAGTAAAGGTAGTTACAACCGGTGCCGGCGCTCCCGGCAAGTATATGGAGATGTGGAAATCCCATGGAATAAAGGTGATTCCTGTCGTTCCCTCAGTTGCCATCGCGAAGCGTATGGTTCGCAGTGGAGCGGATGCGGTAATCGCAGAGGGGACAGAATCCGGCGGGCATGTAGGCGAGCTCACAACGATGGTACTGGTTCCTCAGGTAGTGGATGCAGTTGATGTTCCTGTTATTGCAGCAGGAGGAATTGCGGATGGCAGAGGCGTAGCAGCAGCATTTATGCTTGGAGCCGAGGCAGTACAGGTCGGAACCCGTTTCTTAACTGCTTATGAATGCACCGTACATCAGAATTATAAGCAAAAGGTTCTGGGCGCAAAGGATATTGACACAGTCGTTACCGGACGCTCTACCGGTCATCCGGTTAGAACGCTTAAGAATAAGCTGAGCCGTAAGTTCGTTGAATTAGAAGCTGTGGGTGCACCGGTACAAGAGCTGGAACAGCTTGGTGTAGGTGCGCTGGCTAAGGCAGTAGTCCATGGGGATATGGAATTCGGCAGTGTGATGGCCGGACAGATTGCTGCATTGGTGAATAAAGAGCAAAGCTGTAAAGATATTATCCTTGAGATGTTACATGAAGCGGAACAGCTTATGGCTCAAAGAGGATAGGTGGAGGAACTATGGGTAAGATAGCCTTTTTATTTGCCGGGCAGGGAGCTCAGTATATCGGAATGGGTAAGGAGTTATATCATGCTTATCCGGTATGCAAACAGATCTTTGAAGAAGCCGGTGATAGTTTGAAGCTTGATATCAGTAAGCTAATATTTGAGGGAACCAAGGAAGAACTGGATCTGACAGAGAATACGCAGCCTGCGGTTGTGACTATGTCACTGGCAGCGTATCAAGCAGTTCGACAATTTGGTATTGTTCCTGAGGTAGTAGCCGGATTAAGTCTTGGAGAGTATTCTGCTTTGACTGCCAGCGGAGTTTTTAACTTGTCTCAGGTGGTTCCGTTGGTTCGTAACCGTGGTCGCTTTATGCAGGAAGCAGTACCGTCAGGGGTTGGCAAGATGTGTGCTATACTGAACCTCTCCGAAGAAAAGTTAAGAGAGGCATGCGCAGAGGCAGCAGCCTTCGGTATTGTTGAACCGGCAAACTTTAATTGTCCGGGACAGATTGTTATCGGTGGAGAGATCAAAGCTGTAGATGAAGCAGCCAGATTAGCGAAGGAAAAGGGAGCAATGAAGACAATTGATCTTGCGGTGAGTGCACCTTTTCATACTTCAATGCTCAAACCGGCGGCAGACCGTCTAAAGCTAGAATTAGAGCCTATGCTGCTTGGAGATATCTTCACTCCTGTCATCTCGAATGTGAATGCGAATTATGTTCAAAGCTCTGATCAGGTGAAGGATCTGCTGTATCATCAGGTAATGAGCAGTGTATTATGGGAACAGAGTATTCGCACAATGATAGCGGACGGAATTACAGACTTTATCGAGATAGGACCGGGTAAGACCCTATCCGGCTTCGTTAAGAAAATAGACCGGGGGCTGAATATCTACAATGTAGAGGATGTCACCTCCTTAGAAAATACTGCAATGAAGATACAGGCAGGAAAATAGAAAGGAAACATAGCGTATGCTTACGGGAAAGGTTGCAGTAATTACAGGAGCAGGAAGAGGAATCGGTAAAGCAATCGCTTTACAGTTTGTTCAGCAAGGCTCCAAAGTGGTTGTTAATTACCGCAGTAGTGTGAAACAGGTTGAGGAGTTGTTGGACTCAATTCGAAATGCCGGTGGTGAAGCAATTGCAGTTCAGGCGGATGTCAGCAATGAAGCAGATGCAAAAAGGCTGATTGAGGAAGCAGTGAAACAGTATGGAAGACTGGACATCTTAGTAAATAACGCAGGTATTACGAAGGATAATCTATTGATGCGTATGACGGAGCAGGAATTTGACAGTGTTCTTGATACCAATCTGAAGGGAACCTTCTTCTGCACAAAGTATGCTGCAACAGTGATGTTAAAACAAAGATGTGGTAAGATAATCAATATTTCATCTGTTGTAGGACTGATGGGTAATGTAGGTCAGGCAAATTACGCTGCATCAAAGGCAGGGGTGATTGGAATGTCCAAGGCCGTTGCCAGAGAGCTTGCTTCCCGAGGAATTACCGTCAATGTGGTTGCACCGGGCTTTATTGAGACAGATATGACAGAGCAGCTGTCCGACAAAGTGAAGGAAGCAACGATTACGAACATACCTTTAAAACGTTACGGAGTGGCGGAAGAAGTGGCAGGAGCAGTTGGTTTCCTTGCTTCGGAAGCGGCGAATTATATTACAGGCCAGGTCCTTCAGGTTGATGGCGGATTGGCGATGTAAGTGCAGGAGGATTGAGATGAATCATAGAGTAGTTGTTACAGGAATGGGTGCCATTACCCCCATTGGAAATAATGTAGAAGAATTTTTCGACAACATACAGGCAGGTACCTGTGGTATCGATTTCATCAATACCTTCGATACGGAGGGATATCAGGTGAAACTTGCAGCGCAGGTGAAGGATTTTGAGCCTAAGAATTATATGGATCAGAAGGATGCAAGAAGAATGGACCGTTTTTCTCAATTTGCAGTAGCTGCTGCCAAGGAAGCGATTGAGGATTCCGGAATCGACTTAACCAATATTGATCCTTACCGTTTTGGAGTTATCGTTGGATCCGGCATCGGCAGCATCGGTTTGATCGAGAAGGAGACAAAAACCTTACTTGAGAAGGGTCCGAAAAGGATCAATCCCTTATTTATACCGATGACCATCACCAATATGGCAGCAGGCAATATTGCTATTCAATTTGGTGCAAAGGGTATATGTACCAATGTTGTAACAGCATGTGCTACCGGAAGCCACAGTATTGGTGAAGCATTCCGAAGCATCAAGCATGGATATACGGATGTTATTCTTGCAGGTGGTACGGAAGGAGCAGTCACTCCCTTGGGAGTTGCAGGTTTCGCTGCATTAACAGCTCTGTCAACCAGTACGGATCCTCTCAGAGCTTCTATTCCCTTTGATAAAGAGAGAGATGGTTTTGTAATCGGAGAAGGCGCTGGAATTCTTCTGCTTGAGGAATATGAGCATGCCAAAAAACGTGGAGCTAAGATCTATGCTGAGGTGGTTGGTTATGGAGCTACCTGTGATGCACATCATATTACAGCACCTTCACCCGACGGTGAAGGCGGAGCCAGAGCGATGATGAATGCGATGGAGGAAGCCAATATTACACCAAAGGATGTCTCCTATATCAATGCGCATGGTACCAGTACGCCAACCAATGACCGTGTAGAAACAGTAGCAATTAAGCAGGCAATGGGCGAACTTGCATACAAGATCCCGGTCAGCTCTACCAAGTCGATGATCGGCCATCTTCTCGGAGCCGCTGGTGCAGTTGAAGCAGTGATCTGTGTGAAAGCAATGCAGAAGAGCTTTATCCCGGCTACCATAGGACTCAAAGAGACTGACGAAGAATGCGATCTTGATTACGTTGCGAACGTAGGCAGAAATGCAGAACTTAACTATACCATGTCGAATTCCTTAGGTTTTGGCGGACATAACGCTACCTTGGTTTACAAAAACATATCTGAATAGAGTGGAGCTGCCGTAGTACAGCAGCATGGAGGCATATTAATTATGGATTATAAGGCTATCATTAATTTAATGAAGGAAATGAACCAAACAGAACTTACAAAGGTTGAGATAGAGGAAGAAGGTGTACGAATCTGTCTGGAGAAAACAGGAGCACCTGTTGGGGAGTGCGTGAATCCTCAAATTAATTTTGCGGCGAATTCAATGCCATACCCGGTTTATACACAACCGATGAATTTTAACCCTGCTGCTAATTCCGCAGCTTCCAATCCTCAAGTCACATCTGCGTCCATTACACCGGCAGCAGCTGCAGAACAACCTCAAGAAGACACAAATCATAAGAAGCAGGTATCTCCGATGGTTGGTACCTACTATTGCCAGCCGTCACCGGATAAAGCACCTTTTGTTAAGGTGGGAGACAAGGTGAAGAAGGGTCAGACGCTCTGTATCATCGAAGCGATGAAGCTGATGAATGAAATCGAAAGTGAGCACGATGGAGAGATCGTTAAGATATTAATCAATAATGAGGATATGGTGGAATATGGCCAACCCTTGTTCCTGATTAAGTAGTACATTTGGGAGGCAATCATGTTAAACGTTGATGAGATACAGAAGATATTACCTCATCGCCCGCCGTTTTTATTATTAGACCGGGTAGATGAATTAGAACCCGGAAAACGTGCCAGCGGTAGAAAATGCGTTACAATGAATGAGCCTTTCTTTCAGGGACATTTCCCAGGGAAAGCAGTAATGCCGGGAGTGCTGATTCTCGAAGCATTGGCTCAGACCGGAGCGATCTGTATGCTGACCTTGGCAGGCAATGAAGGAAAAATTGTTTATTTTGGCGGCATTGATAAGGTGAAATTTAAGCGTCAGGTAGTTCCCGGGGATGTATTAACCTTAGAGGTTGAGATAACAAAAAGCAAAGGGAGCTTTGGAGTTGGAACAGCAATTGCTTATGTCGATGGCAAGGTAGCGGTAGAAGCGATTCTGACCTTTGCAATCGGAGCATAAAGGAGAAATGCGATGTTTAAGAAGATTTTAATAGCAAACCGCGGAGAGATTGCAGTAAGAATCATCCGTGCCTGCAAGGAAATGGGGATTGAAACTGTCGCTGTCTATTCCGAAGCAGACCGGGAAGCGCTCCATGTTATGTTAGCAGATGAAGCAGTATGCATTGGTCCTGCAAGGTCAAAGGATAGCTATCTTAATATGCAGAATATTATCAGTGCTACCGTATTGACCGGAGCAACAGCAATTCACCCGGGGTTCGGCTTCTTGTCAGAGAACAGCTCTTTCGCAAGAATGTGTGAGGACTGCAACATCACCTTTATTGGTCCAAAGGCTGATACCATCGATCTTCTCGGTAACAAATCAAAGGCCAGAGAAACAATGCAAAACGCCGGAGTTCCTGTTGTACCGGGCTCGGAAGGCGAAGTGGAGACGGTAAAGGAAGCGACCGAATTAGCGGAAAGTATAGGCTTTCCGGTTATGATTAAGGCAAGCGCCGGTGGCGGTGGTAAAGGAATGAGAGCAGTATTCAATGCCGAGGATTTGGAGAAGGCTTATAATTCAGCGAAAGCGGAAGCGAAGGCCTCCTTTGCTGATGATAAAGTATACATTGAGAAACTGATTATACATCCCAAGCACATAGAATTTCAGATTCTTGCAGATAATCATGGAAATGTAGTTCATCTTGGTGAGAGAGACTGCTCTGTTCAGAGAAGAAATCAGAAGATGATTGAGGAATCCCCCTCGGCTATCATGACATCGGAACTTCGTAATAAGATGGGCAGTGCAGCGGTAAAAGCGGCAAAGGCTACAGGTTATGTCAATGCAGGAACCATTGAATTCTTACTGGATCAAGAGGGACATTATTACTTTATGGAGATGAATACCCGAATCCAGGTGGAACATCCGGTAACAGAGATGGTCACCGGAATCGATATGATTAAAGCGCAGATACAAATCGCTAACGGCGAGGAGATGCCTTACCGACAGGAAAATATCGAGTTTCGCGGTCATGCGATCGAATGTAGAATTAATGCAGAGGATCCCACCAAGAACTTTATGCCCTGTCCCGGACGAGTAGAAAATGTATTATTCCCCGGAGGCTTCGGGGTTCGTGTGGATAGCGCCTTGTATCCGGGCTATCTGGTTCCGTCCTGTTATGACTCAATGCTTGCGAAGGTAATCGCATATGGGCATGACAGAGAGGAAGCAATTCAGAGAATGAAACGGGCATTATCAGAATTAATCATAGACGGAATTCAGACGAATGTGGAATATCAATATGAGCTGTTGGAGCGGGAGGAAATCCTGACCGGCAATTACCATACCGGACTGATTGGACTGATTGAGGGAAAATAAACGATGAACAAGAATCCATTTAAAGCAAAGCAATATGCAACCTCAAAAATATACCGTGCCAGACCGCAGGACATCGAGCGGACGGACACGGAAGAGGAACGTCCGAATGTACCACAGGGGATTATGACGAAATGTCCCTCCTGTGGTAAAGTGATCTATACAAAGCTTCTGTTGAAAAACTATAAGCACTGTGATGAATGCGGCTTTAATTTTAAGGTGTCAGCGAATGAACGCTTTGCTATGATACTGGATGAAGGAGAGCTTCAGGAGTTTGATGCCCAGATGACGACGAGAGATCCGCTTAATTTTCCGGGTTATGGAGATAAACTGGTGAAAACTCAATCTCTGACCGGACTAGTGGATGGTGTGGTAACCGGGAAAGGCAGAATTGAGGGGTTGCCGGTAATGCTTGGTGTCATGGACCCTGCTTTCTTTATGGGAAGTATGGGAACAACCATCGGTGAGAAGCTGACAAGGCTTTTTGAGCGTGCAACAAAGGAACGTCTTCCGGTCATCGTATTCACTGCTTCCGGTGG
>JAGFXQ010000335.1 GCA_017861355.1 Bacillota bacterium | reverse complement strand
GATGCTGCATTAGCTGCTTCGCTGTTTCATTACAAAGAGTTGGAGATTATGGACTTGAAGCATTATCTGGACGAGAAAGGTGTCAGCGTCAGAATATAAGTAGATCAAATAGCCGGAGGGAAAAGCAGATGATGTGAACCCGACCGGCTACCATACTATTAAGAAAGGATTTAATCCAGTTATCATGATATTTCAAAGGGCTGTCGAATTAAGGTTTAGCCTTGGGATTTAGATGAATTAAATCCTCTCACACACAGGTTGCAGGACATTTTCCTGTTTTGTTATGAGACAGAAGATAATTAGATTATATGGGATTAGAATGAGTGCAATTAATAATGATTGGTTGAAAGCCGTCGGAAGTGAATTTCAAAAGCCATACTATGCTGAGCTTTATCAATTTGTAAAATCGGAATATGGTCAATATACAGTCTATCCAAATGCAGATGATATTTTTAATGCATTTCATTTTACACCCTTAAATGAAGTTAAGGTCGTAATCCTTGGTCAGGATCCTTATCATAACGAAGGACAGGCACATGGGTTGTGCTTCTCTGTAAAACCTCAAGTGGATATTCCTCCTTCTCTGGTGAATATCTATAAGGAACTGCAGGAGGATATGGGATGCTACATACCAAATAACGGTTATCTGGAGAAGTGGGCAAAACAGGGAGTCCTATTGCTCAATACAGTACTTACGGTAAGAGCACATCAAGCCAATTCTCATCAGGGAATGGGTTGGGAGCGATTCACGGATGCTGTGATTCAAGCCGTTAACGCTCAGGACAGACCGATTGTATTCTTATTATGGGGAAGACCGGCGCAGTTAAAACGTGCGATGCTGAATAATCCGAAGCATCTTATACTGGAGGCTCCGCATCCCAGCCCATTGTCCTCTTACCGAGGGTTTTTTGGCAGTAAACACTTCAGTAGGACGAATACATTTTTGCAGCAGCAGGGGATTGAGCCAATCGACTGGCAGATAGAAAATATATAAAAAAACATAGATTTCGATAAATCCTTCGCATGTATTTTCATAAAACATGGAATAATAGGTATAGTTCATTACTGCAAAAAGCAGATAATTATGAAAATATCGTAAGAAGATTATCGGAGGACATGATAATGAAGAAGCATGAGAAAGGGTTATCAGCTTGGCAGCTGACTATGATGGCGATGGGCTGTGTTATCGGTGGCTCCTTCTTTCTTGGATCAGCAGTTGCTATTCAGGCAGCAGGACCGGCTATATTACTATCCTTTATTCTGGGTGGAATCTTAATTTATTTCATCCTATACGCACTATCAGAGATGACGGTGGCGAATCCGGATTCCGGATCCTTCTATACCTTTACAGCGAAGGTATTTGGACCAGGCGCAGGTTTTGTTGTTGGCTGGGTTTATTGGACCGGTATGGTACTGGCAATGTCCAGTGAGGCTACTGCTGTATCTATCCTTGTACGGGAATGGATCCCAAATATCTCTATCTCCGTACTGGGAAGTGCAATTATCATCGCGGTAACCCTGGTGAATCTGTTAGGCGCTGATAAGCTGAGCAAGTTGGAAAGCAGTCTTGCAATTGTCAAAGTATTCGCCGTGATTGCGTTCATTATCATAGCAGCGATGCTGATCTTAGGTCTGATCGGAGGAGTTGGAGCAATCGGGTTAGGAGAGGTCGCGAGAGAGCCATTGATGCCCGGTGGACTTCGAAGCATTCCCGGAAGTATGCTGATTGTTATTTTCTCTTATGCCGGATTCGAAATCATAGGACTGGCTGCTTCCGAAGCAGAGAATCCGAATAAGACGATTCCCCGAGCAATTGCTTACACCGTAATCGGATTAGTAGGGCTCTATATTCTATCCACTCTGGTATTACTGCCATTGATTCCTACTGCAGAGCTGTCGGAAGAGGTAAGCCCAATGGTAGCTGCCTTAAGTCGATGGGGTATGGGCTGGGTTAGTAACGCAATCAATTTTGTTCTAGTGACAGCAATATTATCGACGATGATGGCATCGATGTTCGGTCTTGGACGAATGATGCGCTCAGTCGCAGAAGAAGGGCATGCACCAAAATGGTTGAAGGATAAAAAAGATGTTCCTTATCGTGGGATTATATTCTCCGGAATAGCAATGCTGATCGGTTTAGGTGCCGGTTTATTCTTTCCCAGAGTGTACCTTTTCTTAATCAGTGCAGGTGGTTTTGCAACTATGTTAACCTATGCAGCGATATTGGCGACACATATCCGCTTCCGTAAATGCAATGGATGTCCTCCGGAAGGAAAATGTCAGATGCCGGGTTTTCCTTATACCTCATGGATTGCTTTGATCGGAACCATTGTCATAATCATTAGTATGCCATTTATCTCAGGTCAGAGTTCAGGTCTGATCGCAGGTATCGTAATGACTGCACTATTTGCCTTGATTTATCTCGTTATGCACTTGACAGGAAGAGAAGGTGAATCAGGAAAGATGGAACGGCTTCATCATCGGAGGTTAAATGCGGGGTTTTCACAAGAGACAGCAGAGGAGATAACGCCGAACACAAAAATAGTGAATAAACCAAAAAAACAGATTAATCCGAAGAAGCCTTATTTTGATGATGAGGATGATGACGGAGACGATGATTTTTACGATTAAATAAGATAACACATTGAGATAGATGATGTTGAGATATTATTGGAATTGAACGATATAAAAACAGGGTGTTGTGAAATTATCCTTTCAGATGAATTCGAAAGGTGGATTTCACAAAACCCTGTTTTTTTAATGACAATAATTCGCCAAACGTGCTTTCCAGCGTTGAAAAGCAGATTGTAATTATTTCATATCTTCGATATTCTGCTCTTCTGTTGCTAAAACAAGAGCATCCTCATTTGAAACAATCATTGCGGGTGGATCCATAGCAAGAAAATCAAACTGTTTATTACGGTAATAATACCGTATGGCCAAGAAGCCGAGGACAATGACTAAGGTAACGAAAAGGCCGCCTTCCGGACCAAAATCTCCGCCATTGAATATATTATTCTTCGGATAGGAGGTTGTTAAGATACCTTTCTCAGTAGTTCCACTTACTTTAAAGCCGAATACGTCACCTTGGAAGTAATTCCAGGTAATATGATAACCGATAGGTAACCAGATATTACCGGATTTCATATAACTATATGCCCATAGCATTCCAATCAAAATCAGATTCATGTAAGGTAAAAGTCCAATTCCGGAGTTAGCACTATGCATTAAAGCAAAGATCACACCGGAGATGATATAAATAGCCAGGATGCTCTTTGTCTGACGAAGTACGGAGATAATATAACCACGACAGAGTAATTCTTCGGCAAAGCCTACCAATATAAACATGAACAAGGCAATAATCTGAGACACGGAAAACGAAGGTGCCCAGGAAGTAACTTCCGCCTGACCGGATAATACCAGTGCTGCGAATACAAAAGTAAGAGAGCCTGCGCCAAAGAGCAAACCAGCGATCAAATCCTTGAAATTAGACTTGATTGGCGTAAAGCCCATATCAGACAATTTACGTTTGGTAGATATTTTCCAGGCAAGTATTGCGATAAGGATAGTTAAAATCTCTTGAACAAACATCATGACTCTATTAATGGCTGTCATTACTTTCTGACCGTGCTCTGTGAAGATTGGTACCATACTACCAGCTTCTGTTTTCAAATCTCCGGTTACCAGAAGTACAGACGAGCTTATGGCACCAATAATAATAGAAATAACAGTAATACTACTCAGGAATATTGCTAATACAGCAGCTATTTTCCATCCTGAGCGAACCTTTCCCTCCCTGTTCTTGAACATATCAGATCCCCCTTTTATTATTATACTACTTAGGCGTTTGCGAAACGCCTAAAGCCGCATAAATACGGCATTTTTTTGTTGTAAAAACAAAATATCCCCTCTAGGTTATGGTATAATAGAATTGTCGA
>JAGFXQ010000100.1 GCA_017861355.1 Bacillota bacterium | reverse complement strand
CAACGATATAACGGATGGGTGCTTCCCCAAGACCGGAAGCTGTTGCATTCTCCTTCGCCCAGGTTACCATGCCTTTGGAGGCATCCACATGGGTTACTGACGCACCCGCTTTGGCTGCGGCCAAGGTTGCTCCACCGGTATATGCAAAGAGATTCAAGACCCTAACCTGTCTTCCCTTCTCATTCCTGATCTTCTCCGAGAACCAATCCCAATTGGCTGCCTGCTCCGGGAACAGACCGGTATGCTTAAAGCTAAAGGGTTGTAGATGAAAAGTCAGGTCCTTATACGTAATATCCCATTGCTTAGGCAAATCGAAGAATTCCCATTCTCCACCGCCTTTTGAGCTTCTGTGATAATGCGCATTTGGTTTATTCCAGCCCTTGTTCAGTCTCGGTGTATCCCAGATCACCTGCGGGTCAGGACGTACCAGGATATATTTACCCCAGCGCTCCAGCTTCTCACCCTTCGATGCATCGATAACCTCATAGTCCTTCCAATCCTTCGCAATCCACATAACAATCTCACTTTCTTAACTTTTCTATTCATTCATCCACTACCTGTTCCTGGTGTACGTTTGCGCAAAGGATGTCGCAGGCACAAACTTCAAAATGTGAAGATAATGCATCTTCAAAGATGCATTATCTTCACATTATTATAAACTAGGATTTATGGAATTACAACAGAATTATAGGAACACCACTCCGTTCAGAAATCTTATCTAATTCTTACCTTCATTTATTTCTCTTATTTTATAAAGTGAAACCTTTGGCCTTCTGTCAAAGGTCAGCAAACCATTCGTCTCCTGTTCTACATCCATTAGCTGTGTGTAGCAGAAGCCTTGTACCAGTTTGGCCTTCATAAGTGTATTCACAATATCATGATATCCCTTTAGAAAATCCTCCTCTGTCTTCGCCGCACTATACCCCCAGCCGTTTGATCCCTGTTCATGCATATCGATCCCGCCACACTCACTCACCAGAATCGGTTGATCTTTATAACTCCATCCTGGGATATATAGCTCTCTTCCGCACGGAGCCACCTTTAGGATATTCTCCAGTGTTTCATATCTCTTTTCCAGCACATTACGAGATGCTTCATAGTCATGGATGGTCAGCATATCACCACAGGTATGTTCCCATCCGTCATTGTCCAGCACCACGCGAGTGGAGTCCAAAGACTTTGTAATATGATACATCGCATTACAATGCCCTTCCTGCAGCTTATTTGTGCGTACCTCCTGGATTCCCCAGGATTCGTTTAACGGTGTCCAAACCACTATGCAGGGATGATTATAGTCTCTTAATACAGCCTCACACCATTCCTGATACATATTTTTCGCATAATTTTTGGAGTATAAATACGCATTTCCGATTTCTCCCCATACCAAAAGCCCCATCGTATCTGCATGATACAAAAATCTCGGATCCTCAATCTTCTGATGAATTCGCACTCCATTAAAACCCATCTCTTTCATAAGTTGAATATCTCTGATAAACGCCTCGTCAGAGGGCGCGGTCAAAAGCGACTCAGGCCAGTAGCCCTGATCCAGCAAAAGCTTTTGATAATAAGGTCGATTATTCAACATAAACATTCCATGATCAATCGAAACCTTTCGCATGCCAAAATATGAGGTAACCTCATCTTCCAGCTGATTTGCAAAAAATAATTTGAATCTTACATCAAAGAGTCTAGGATTTTCCGGAGACCAGGTCAAATCTTCGTTGAAATTCCAGGAATTCAACTCCGCCTGATTTATCTGAATGGTAATACTACCTTTGGAACCCTTCGTAATTATATGGAAACCGGTCATTTCTGTTCCCTGAAAATTAATCTGTGCTTCCAGTACCTGTTCGTCCTTTTCAGAAAGCTCATATTCAAAGCGAACCGCATACTCATCCAAAAGCGGGGTTATATGTACCTGAAGAATCCGATGGATCGAAACAGCTTCCAGCCATACACTCTGCCATATTCCCGTGGTTCTGGTATAGAAGATGCTTCTTGACTCCTCCTCCCAGAACTGCTTTCCTCTTGGCATCTCCAGATCGCTATAGTCATCCTTCACTTGAACACGAATTGTATTGATACCCTCCGGGTAGATCACATCCGTGATATTCACCGAAAAGCCTATTTGTCCACCGATATGTTCCTTAACCATAACATCATTGACCCATATCCTGCAATAGTAGTCAACCGCCCCAAAATGCACTATTATTTGTTTGCCCTTCATATTCTCCGGTATGGTAAATTTCCTGCGGTACCAAACCAACTCATGTGATTTCTTTTCATGGATTCCGGATAGCTCTGTTTCATAAGCAAAGGGTACCCTAATTTGTCTATCATATACTTCTTCATCGAATGAAAATTCCCATGTCCCGTTTAGAGACAGCCAATCCTTTCGTACAAAATCCGGTCTGGGATATTCGCTCCTTAACACCTCATTCATTTACGTAGCTCCTGTCGTCAGTTATTCTTCATTCCTTTGTTCCAGTAGGCCGTCCACGATTATTTTACCTTCCAGCCAACCGTTCTCCGCTCTTACACCTATTTTTCCGTTTGTGAAGGGGACCTCATCGTGGTATGTCAGAAAAGGCTGCTCCTCTCCATTGACAAAAATTTGGATATCAGCATCCTCAACATATACAATTATACGACGCAGTTCGGTCTCTTCAAAATTCCATTCTCGCTGGCAAAGGACCTTCTTATCATAGGCATGCTTTGATAATACGAGATGAGTTGCATTCCAACCGACAAAATATCCCTTAAAAAAGTTTATGCCCAGTACGGTATCTTTTCCTTCTCCACCTTCTGACGGCTGGGTAACACGAAACATAAGTCCAGCTTCTCCTCCGCCTTGCAACACTTCCGCCTTAACCTCTGTCCTAATGACATAATTGCTCCAGCCAAACTCTCCCCAGATTTGTTTTCCATACTGACCGAGCTTGTTTACCTCGTAAGTTATACAACCGGGTAGATCCGTAGCATCCTCAATCACGATACTTTCCAGACTTACTTCACCATCCTTCAGGCATAGGTGCAGGACATGCTCACCTACCGGAAGTTTCGTTGGAAAGCATAGCATTCCCCTTTTGCCTGCTTCAAAGGCCTGTTCTCCTAGCTCCTGTTCATCCAGATAGAAGCGCCAGTTCGTCGCTGTTAGGAAGGTTCCGAATAAATTAATATGATAATTGCCGCTTTGTGCGATATTCAAATGATAAGATATCTGTTTGTTTTTTGCTATTGGTATCATATTTAACTCAGGGGACATGGTCACCTTACCCAACGCAGTGCAAGCAGGAATCCTACCAGGTACCGGTTTATACCATAATTTCTCTGTCTCAAAAGCGGTTCTATTGCGAAAAGCCGTAAATCCAATCTCTATCATTCCCTTCGTTGCATAGTAGCCCATGTGTCCTTCCATGGAGGATATCTCTGTTGACATCTGCCAACGGTTGTCTATACACACGTCGAGGGTTCCTTTGTCACATTGTATTCTCACTCCATGTAGTTTTGTTTCATTATAATCATGGGGTAATATACTGCGCTTAAGAAGGTATTCCTTGTCGCATTCTATTTTGATAATTTCAAGAAACTTCTTTCCGCATTCCAATTCCAGCTTATAATAATGTCCCTCATCCAACCATCCAAAAACCATGCCATACTTTTCGGCACCCTGATTACACCTCAGATTAATCTCAATACATCCTAAAGCCTGCATTTTTTGTGTTGATATGCTCAGGAATTCATCTTCCATTACCCGATAGAATTGACCCTGTAAACACCATTTTCCCTTCAGTAAAAACCAATACTGTGAATAACCGATCTCCGGAAATGTCCAGAAGTCAGGAAGCTGCGGAGCCACCTGCCTTGTTCGAGTTGGTCCATAGACTTGTGTAGTCCTATCATGCCAAGCTTGTAAATCAATGTTCAAGTCCCTGGAGGCATCCGGATTGATATTATGATAAATCATATAATAAGAACACAGATCCGGTCCTAGCACACTTGTGCTATGCCCTAGTCCGACATTCTTCCCTTCGGTTTGTATTACGATCGGATTGTGGATATCATCTTGATATCCGCTTAAGGGATGTTCACTGACAGCACCGTTAATACGATACCCGTTACTCAGATAATGATTACCGGTATAAGTCATAAAGTATTTGCCATTATGCTTTACGATATAAGCTCCTTCCGTCCAGCCATGCAGGAAGGCCCCGGTATTCACAGGCTCGCCAAGTTCCGTTGGCGATTTCATCTTGCAACCCATAATTCCTGAAAAGTCTGCCCAATAGAAATACCACTGCCCATCATCATCAATAAATACCGAACCATCAATATTGTGACCAATATTCTCCGATATCTTTCGAAAAGGACCGGTCGGACTTTCACTTTTCAATACATAATGACCCAGACCATGGGGTGAAGTATACATATAAAACGAGCCATTCCAATATACAACCTCAGGAGCAAAAGGAACCAGCCCCGGAAATTCCTCCGGCCCAATCACCGGTCCTTCCAGCTTCCATTCCAGTAAATCGGTAGAACTCCAGCAACGAATGTCATGATTCGTGCAGTATAAATAATAGCGTCCATTATAGCGAATGACGCAAGGATCTGCGAAGTCCCCATTTTTTTTGATTGGATTTTCATAATATTTCATACACACCTACCCTTTAATTCCTGTCATCGCAAAAGACTCTGTAAAATACTTCTGACATGTTATAAATAAGAACAGTACCGGTAAAATGGCCACCAGCGAAGCCGCCATTACCACAGGTACATCGGTCTGCTCCGCATAATAAGAATTCAATGTGGAGATTGCCACCTGAACGGTCTGCAGATTTTTTGAATTGGTAAACAATGCGGGTCCCAGATAATCATTCCAGGTATTCATAAACAATAATATTGTGTTAGCCGCAATCGCAGGTCCACTTAATGGCATAAATATCTGTGCATAGATTCTCGGATAGGAACAGCCATCCATTTTTGCCGCATCAATCAATTCCGAAGACAATCCTGTCATATATTGACGAAGGAAAAAAATCATCGATACATTACCAAGTGCTGCCGGCACAATCAGCGGGAAGAAAGTATCAATCCACGAAAACTTTGTATACATCATAAATTGTGGTATCAGCAATACCACTCCCGGCACCATCATCGTAGAAAGTAGTGCAATAAAATAGAGACCCTTTCCCGGAAAGTCCATTTTAGCAAATGCAAAAGCTGCCATGCTGGAGGTGATCGTACTGCAGACGATTACCACAACCGTGATAAAAATACTATTTCGAAATCCAATGAGCAGATTCGAAGACGACCATATTTCCGTGAAGTTTTTCCAGTCAATCGGACTTGGGATCCACTGCGGCGGAATCTGATAAACCAGTTTTGCTTCCTTAAGCGCGGTTGATAGCATCCATGCAAAAGGAACAATCATTGTGAATGCACCTAGGCACAGCAAAATAAAAGGTATTATATGTGAACGCTTCATCTTATTTTTCATCATCATTCTCCTTCATAAACCCATTTGCCTGATACTTTAAGCTGAATACCGGTAATGATTAAAATCAGAAGGCTGAATAAGGTCGCTACTGCACAGGCGTAACCCATCTGATTGAACTTAAATGCCCTCTGCCAGGTGTAGTAGATCACTGTCGCAACCCCATACCCACGACCACCGTCCGTTGTGAACAGCTGTACCTCAAGAAAAGTCTGCAACGAACCGATAATTCCTACGATAGATAAATAAAGGGTTGTTGGAGATAACATAGGCAGAGTGATCTTAATAAATTGTTTAAAGGAGGAAGCGCCATCCACCCTGGCCGCTTCATAGTACGTATTCGGTATATTTTTTAATGCAGCCAAGTAATAGATTGCGGTGATCCCGATTAGTTTCCACGATATCATGATAACAATCATACGCTTCGTCCAGACGGGATCATTCAGCCAGTTTGGACCCTTCATCCCGAACCATGACCGTAGCATGCTGTTAATCAAGCCAAACTCAGGGTTAAAGATCCATTTCCAGATAATAACCAATGCGACGATCGATGATATATAGGGTAAATAATAAATGACTCTGAACACCTTATTACCGGGAACCTTTTTATTACAGGCCATCGCAAACAGCATAGATAAAATAAGATATACAGGTATTGGTATCAGCATATAGACGGTATTCATTAATGCCTTCCAAAATTTATCATCTTGAAGAAGGGAGATATAATTTTTCAAGCCAACAAAGGTTTTATGAGCCGATAGAGTATTCCAATTCGTAAAGCTGGCATAAATACACAATCCAAGAGGAACAAGAAAGAACACCAAGAATTGAAGCATTGCGGGAGCAATAAAAAGCACGCCGTAAATTCGTTCATCGTTCCGTTTTTTGCGTTTTTTCAACATATTAACTCTCCTTAGCATCACACCATCCCATCCGGGTCATAATCCAATAGATAATGCATGCATTCATATAGGTATATTCCATTCATTCTTAATAACTCATCACGGTTAAGATTCAGATATCGTCGGGGCCACGAATCGCCCCGACGTTATCCGAACGCATTTACTTCAGCGCTTCCTTTTGTTCAATACTTGCATCCAATAAGCTTTGAAGATCATCTTTGACCGAGGTACAAAATTCCTGAGCCGTTGTTTCCCCTTCAAATACACTGTTTACACCTGAATTAAAGTCACTGAACCATTCTGTACTAAAGGTGAAGGTCTGAGTTGCGCGGCGTCCGTAGCCACCAAGTATATCAAGAAATGCTTCTTTGTTTGCAGGCTTTGCGTCCATCTCCAGATACTCCCCATAAGCCATATCCTTTAATGTCGGCACCGACTGACCTGCCTTATAGCTGGTTCTCTGTGTCTCTTCATTGAATGCCAGGAAAGCTGCAAGATTGCAGGCAGCATCAACATTTTTGCTGGTTGCGGCAACTGCAAGACCGCTTCCGCCATACCACACTGCATTCTTCCCTGTATTTGGGCTTACCGGCCAAGCCATAAGATCCCAGTCAAAATCACATTTACTCCAAAGATCTGCTGTAGCCCAAGAGCCTACACCCATCATACCAAGCTTACCCTGCATAAAGCGATCATAGCTGCCGAGCGATCCTTCCTCCGATACAGAAGGTGCCACTTTATACTTAGTTCGAAGATCTGCACACCATTGTAATGCCTCGATAAATTCCGGAGTGTCAATCGTCATCTTCGTATATGTACTATCCAGCCAATCAGCTCCATTTGACCAAATTGCTGATTCAAGAGAATAAGGTGCGGTACCGAAAATCTTATTATCTCCTTCTCCGCTAGTCAGCTTCTGTGCTGCCTCCAGATACTGATTCCAATCCCACGGCTGTTCCTTGGTCGGTGCTGTGATACCAGCACTAGCAAATAGATCCTTATTATATACAATTGCAAATGCGCTTACATCCTTAGGCAATGCATAGATATTTCCTACATTTACATTTGTTCCGTCAAAGCGGTAAAAATCCAGAGCGGAAGCCCATACATTATCCTCTTTGAAAAGATCATTGCTAGCTACATAATCTGTCATATCGTATAAGTTGCCGGTCATCGCAAGCTGCATTATGTAATCCGGATTGCAGTAGAATACATCGGGTTGTGTGCCGGATGAAATCATTGCTTGAAGCTTAACCATATAGTCAGTTGCCGGAACTACGATGTATTCCACTTCAACATTCGGGTATGCCGTCTCAAACTGATCAATCATAGCCTGGAAAGTTGCAACCTCCGCATCATTTCCCCATCCCATGAAGGTCAAATGTGTCTTTTCTGCCGAGCTATCGGATGGTGTCTCCTGCGTGTCACCGGATGCAGGTGCTGCATCTTTATCTGCTACGGCTTCTGTCGCATCCGGCTCCTTCGTATCCGCTTTATTCCCGGAGCATGCTCCCAGGCTAAGAATACTGAATACCATAACCATACATAGTATTATTGATACCAATTTCTTTTTCAATTTCTTTCCTCCTCTAAATAGATATTTTAGCGTGTATTCGAATACGCTTTTGATTAAAACATATTTTATGTTTTTAATCTGTAACAAATATATCATAATTGTATTAATTAATCAATATCTATCGATATTAAATTATTTATTTGGTAGTTTATAACATATTTTAAGCGGTTTATTTGTTACTAATTTTTATTTGTAACATATTTTATGTTTTTAATAATAAAAAACACATTTCATAGTAATCATTTTCTGTTCCAAACTGTAGACAGTGAATTGAGCAATTGTTATAATAAATACAAAAACACAAATCATAAGGTGGTGTTACTATGGCTAAGATTCTAGAATTAACTGCAGATAACGATATACAACTCAGCAAGGTAGGAAATGCTCTTTCCTCTCCGGTTCGGATTCAAATATTGAAACTGCTTTATTCCAACAGCTATAATGTAGGTGAAATTGCAGAATATCTCCAGATTCCAGCCTCCAGTGCTGCCCTTCATATACGAAACCTGGAAGAAGCCGGATTAATTCAGACCAAATCACAGCCCGGTAACCGAGGATCTATGAAGATCTGCAGTAGAAAAAATGATTTCATCAATATTCGGTTATCCGGACTCGACCCAAATGTCAGCGAAGTAATCAGTTTTCCTATGCCCATTGGGGCTTTTACCGATTGCCAGATCACTCCGTCCTGTGGAATAGCCTCTGAATACTCCCCGATTGGATACGATGACCGTCCTTCCGATTTTTATCTCCCTGATCGTATCAAGGCGCAGATTCTTTGGAGTTCCAGTGGTTATGTTGAGTATAAATTCCCCTCCTCCTTAAGTAAAGGTTATCCGCCAAAACGCCTTGCATTATCCTTTGAAGCCTGCTCAGAAGCTCCAAATTTCAACGAAAGCTGGAAGTCCGATATTACTATATGGATCAATGGAGTTGATTGCGGAACGTGGCAGTCACCCGGAGATTTCGGTAGTCGAAGGGGTCGTTTGAACCCCAGTTGGTGGGATAATGGCGCAACTCAGCATGGTGAACTGGTTACACTTGAGGTTAACGATTCCTGTTCGATAATCAATTCAGCTGCTGCCTCATCGGTTTGTATCAATGATCTGGATTTATCCACCGGAGAGTCCATTTGCATTCGTATTGGCAACAAGCCCGATGCTCATTATATCGGCGGCTTTAATCTTTTCGGTGAAAATTTCGGTGATTTTTCTCAAAACATTATATTATCCTTGATTTATTAGTTCCAAGCCAATGCAATGCTCTTAAGCTTTCTCTCATTATTCTAACTATATTCTAACTTGACGATGCATTGATTTAGGAATAAACTTATAGCTGTAAGATGTTAACAGGAACTGATCATTATATCTTATTCTGCAGAACTCCTGTTACATAAAACCGTTCATAAACCGACCTAATTAGGCGGAACAATAAATCATATTATATGGAGGAGTATACCATGGGAATTTTAACAAGATTCAGAGACATTATGTCCAGCAACATTAACGCACTACTTGATAAAGCTGAGGATCCGGAGAAGATGATTGATCAATGCCTGAGAAATCTTAACACCGATCTCGGAAAAGTAAAGTCCGAAACTGCATCCATCATGGCTGAAGAACAACGTTCAAAAAGAGTTCTCGATGATTGCAATGAAGAGATCAATAAAATGCAGACTTATGCAGTGAAAGCTCTGGAGGCGAATAACGAAGCGGATGCAAGAAAGTTCCTGGAGCAGAAAACCACCCTTTCCAATAAGCTTCCGGGATTACAGGAGGCATATAACTTAGCTCATTCCAATGCAACCCATATGCGTGAGATGCATGATAAGTTAGTGGAGGATATCAACGAGCTCGAATCCCGTAAGGATATGATTAAAGTTAAATTAGCCGTTGCAAAGACCCAAGAGCGTATTAATAAGATGGGTTCCTCTGTTGCAAGCGCAAATGACTCTATGGCAAGCTTTAAGAAATATGAAGAGATGGCAGATAAAGCTCTGGATAAAGCAAATGCTATGGCTGAGCTGAATAATTCCTCTTCAGAGCAGACCCTCGAGGATCTCAAAGATAAATATGAAACAAATACGAATGTTGATGATGAGTTGGCCGCTCTGAAGGCAAGCTTAGGTAAGTAATGTGACATTTTGCAACACCGCTATTTATGATGTATGATTAAAGTGTCAAAAGGTGCTTCGCACTCTTTCTAATACAATATATTGCTATTGAAAGCAAGCTCATGTCAATAATGATTTAAGCGTCAAAAGGTGCTTCGCACTCTTTCAAATACATTACATTGTTATTGAAAGCAAGCTTTCATAGCAATATAATGTATTTGAAAAGCACCGGAGGTGCTTTTGACACTTTAATCAAGTATGTAATTCCATATGTCCGCAAATAAAGGAACAACTCTTTGTTTGCGGGCATTTTTGAACGAAGATGAAACTATTCATTATGAGGCTGACGATGATGACATCAATGCAAAGAATTCCGGCTTTGAAAATGATTACTCAAATCCGAACCATGGGGATGATCAAAGCCAACATTCCACTTTCCATGAAAATGAAGCTCATGAGTACCACTGCAACAACTGCGGAGCTGTCCTGATTACAGAAGTAAATACCACTGCTACTACCTGTGGCTTCTGTGGTGCAGGTGTCGTGTTAAGCGACCGTCTGACCGGTAATCTCGCCCCCTCGAAGGTAGTACCTTTCACCATCAATAAGGAACAAGCGCAAGAGGCTTTCAAAAAGTGGTGCCGAAAAGGCCGTCTCACACCGAATGATTTTATGACCGCAGACCGCATTAAGAACATCACCGGTCTCTACGTTCCCTTCTGGCTCTACGATATGAACGGCCGCGGCGAAGCAGAGGCAACCTGTACCAGGGTGCGAACCTATTCGGATGCGGACTGGATCTACACCGAGACGAAATACTATAATGTTTACCGTAAGGTGGATCTGAATTACTCCCGTATTCCTTGTGATGCTTCCCGCAAGATGGAAGACGGTATGATGGATAAGCTGGAGCCTTATGAATATAACGGTTTGAAGGATTTCAACATGCCTTACCTGGC
>JAGFXQ010000334.1 GCA_017861355.1 Bacillota bacterium | reverse complement strand
ACAAGAACAATCATCTTTTGCAGAAACGATGAGAATGAATCCCACACTCCAGCATCTTGCTGATCAGGTTGCTGTAGGGTCCATCTCTACCCAGGAGGTTCTTGCAGAGCTTCAGGACAAGCTCCCCACGATGTCGGAGATTGATGCTTTAAAACTAGTATCTTCTCCAATATATCAGAGCCTGATGGAACATTCCTTCCATGATAAATGGACTCTTAGTCCCGAACAACTTGCCAAGAAATCTAATGTGAAGGAGCTTTATGAACATCTCGTACAAGATATGGATAAGCTGACCAAACTGAGCAAGCTCTCCTCGGATGAATCCCGTCTGCAAGAGCCCGTGAAAAATATTCAAGAAAATCTACGCTTCTTGAAGGACCTGAATGAGATGTTTACTTATTTACAATTACCGATTCAATTAAAAAATCAGGATGTTCATAGTGATCTTTATGTATATACCAATAAGAAGGCTTTGCAAAGCAAAGAAAATATAAGTGTCCTTCTTCATCTGGATATGACCCATCTAGGTTCCATGAATATTCACATTCAGATGGACCACAATATAGTCCGTGCCAAATTCTATATGGAGAATTCGGAGGCGAAAGAGCTGATAGCCGAACATATTCGTTCCCTGACGGATGCTCTATCTAAGAAAGGCTACCATCTTCACAGTGAGGTGAACAGCTCCTATGAGAAGACTGATTTCAGCAAGGATTTTATCGAAGACTCGATTAATGATGGTGATGTAAAGCGTTACACCTTTGATATTCGAACCTAACCAGGATGATCCTATCAACAGCGAAGAGAATGAAACAAAGAGGATGCTCCAAACAACAATTCGTCTTCATAGCGTGAACGTGTATCATACCACGCAATGAGCGAATTCTCCTTGTTTGTAACATCCTCTTTTAATTCATGACAAGTGAAACGATTTATCGTTTCATCTTGTATAAAAGAATATATTCTATTGACTTATTCTTCTTCGCTTAACTTCTTGTCATAATCATCAAAGACATATGATAAGACATCTGCCATACCAACGAATTCACAACCATAGAGTGTCGTGTCGTCTTCCTCTTGTGCACGAATAATCTCGACAACACAACGTAAGGTATCTTCAGCCCCTAGATTAATATTGGCTGTAAAATAGTAACCGAGCGGTAATACACTCTGTGTTCTAAATCCAATGCCAGTCTTAGAAATATTAATCACATCAATTGGTGCATGTAAATTCTCAACCTGAACGTGATCTTGTTTGTATAGATTGCAAATTTCCAGCGTAAGCGTCACCGGCATTCTCTTTGCTTTTCTTCTCTCTTCCACTGTTAACCCTCCAATGATCAAATATAGTTTTGCTAGTTTTATTATATCGTATCAAAAAAGGATATACAATAAAAAGATACAAAAAGCGACATATAAAGAGAGTTAATCCATTCTAGGATAAAGAATCTAGCATTTCCTTCACCAGTTGATTGACGATGCCGGGGTCTGCCTTACCCTTCATTTCTTTCATTGTCTGGCCAACGATAAAACCCATGGCTTTTGTCTTGCCACTCTTATAATCAGCAACCGATTGCGGGCTATCCGCAATGATCTTATCTATGGTAGTCCGAAGCAGACCATCATCCGAGATCATACCGAGGCCATTCTGCGCCACATATTCTTCCGGCTCCACATTCTCCTTGAATATCTTCTCAAATACCTCTTTGGCTACCGTACGGTTAATCTTATTCCCGTCCACCATCTCGATCAAAGCAGAAAGCTGTGTGGGTCGGAAGGTAATCTGCTCCGGCTCCATCTCCTGTTCCTTCAGCAGACGCATTGTTTCCACCATCAGCCAGTTTGATACCTCTTTCGGCTTTTTGCATATTGCTACAGTCTCTTCGAAGAGATCTGCCAAATGTTTCGATCCGGTGATAATTGAGGCATCATAAGAAGGGATATCGAATTCCTTCTCATAGCGCAGCATCTTCTCATCCCTTAATTCCGGTTGGAATGCCTTGATGCTTGCCAGCCACTCATCACTAATTTCAATCGGAGGGAGATCCGGTTCCGGGAAATAGCGATAATCCTGGGCATCTTCTTTGGAGCGCATCGCAAAGCTGGTATCCTTATTATCATCCCAACGTCTGGTCTCCTGAATCACCTTTTTACCGGATTCGATCAGCTCGATCTGACGCTTTCTTTCCCCTTCAATCGCTCTGGCGATTGCTTTGAATGAGTTCATATTCTTCATCTCGGTTCTGGTACCGAATTCTTTGGCTCCTACTTCCCTGACGGACAGGTTAATATCCGCACGCAGCGATCCCTCCTGCATCTTACAGTCTGAGACACCGAGGTATTGAAGTATTAATCTTAATTTGTCCAGATATACCAATACTTCCTCACCGGAGCGCATATCCGGTTCACTGACTATCTCAATCAGAGGGACTCCGCAACGGTTGTAATCCACCAGGGTACAATCCTCCCAGGGATCATGAACCAACTTACCTGCATCCTCCTCCATATGAATCTCATGGATACGAACTGTCTTCCTTCCAGCCTCTGTCTCAATCTCAATTCCACCATCCCTACAGATGGGCAGATAAAGTTGAGAAACCTGATATGCCTTCGGAAGATCAGGATAGAAATAATTCTTACGGTCAAACTTACAGCGCTGGGTAATCGTACAGTTGAGTGCAAGGCCTGCAGCCATAGTAAATTCTACTACTCTTTTGTTCAGCACAGGCAGGGTTCCCGGCATACCGGTACACACAGGACAGCAATGCGTATTCGGATCTCCGCCAAATTGTGTCGTACAGCCGCAGAATATCTTGCTCTTGGTGGCAAGCTCAACATGAACCTCCAACCCGATCACGGTTTCATATGATTTCATGTCTTATGCCTCCTCTCTCTGTATTTCATGTAAAGACGGTCTATCATAGCTTCCGGATTGCTCAAAGCTGTAAGCAGCCCGAATAATATCCTTCTCGCCAAAATGTTTCCCAATCAGCTGCAAACCAATCGGCAGACCCAACTGATCTCTTCCGCAGGGAAGACTTACCGCCGGTAAGCCGGCAAGATTCACAGATACTGTATAGATATCGGAAAGATACATCTTTAGAGGATCCGATAAACTCTCACCCAATCGGGGAGCTGTCTGGGGAGCTGTCGGTCCAAGCAAAATGTCATAGTGTTCAAAAGCTTTCATAAAGCCTTCATTAATCTTCGCTCTTACCTTTAGTGCCTTGTTATAAAATGCATCATAATATCCTGAGCTAAGCACAAAAGCACCAATCATCATTCTTCGTTTCACTTCATTTCCAAAGCCTTCGCTTCTGGTGTTTTTGTATACCTCCTGAAGTCCTTCAAAGTTCGGGGTTCGGTAGCCATACTTCACACCATCGAAGCGGGAGAGGTTTGAACTTGCTTCTGCGCAAGCAATAACATAATACGAAGGAACTGCAAATTCTACCGAATGGAGCTCGAATTCTTCTACTATCGCCCCTTTACTTCGAAATACTTCCGCAGCCTTGAGAATATGGTTCTTGACTTCTTCCTCAATACCCTCACCGAGATAGTCCTTCGGAATTCCGACTCTCATTCCTTTCATATCGTCAATCAAGGCTTCGGTATAGCGATAATC
This sequence comes from Bacillota bacterium, assembly GCA_017861355.1. Classification (GTDB taxonomy): domain Bacteria; phylum Bacillota; class Clostridia; order Lachnospirales; family Lachnospiraceae; genus Mobilitalea. The sequence goes on along the minus strand of JAGFXQ010000334.1, from coordinate 331 downwards.
CTGCTCCTTCACCGAGGTTGAGTCCTTGGCATCATGGCCGGAGATGACCTCGAGTGCAGCAGCACAATCCGATATATTTCGTCCGATGGTACCGATCTGATCCAGAGAGGAAGCATAAGCGATGAGTCCATATCGCGATACTGTTCCATAGGTCGGTTTAATTCCGGTCACTCCGCAATAGCCTGCCGGTTGACGAATGGAACCGCCGGTGTCCGATCCTAAGGCATAAAAGGCTTCCTCTGCTGCAACTGCTGCAGCAGAACCACCACTGGAGCCTCCCGGAACACATTCGGTATTCCAGGGATTCTTCGTTTCACCAAAGAAAGAGGTC
>JAGFXQ010000333.1 GCA_017861355.1 Bacillota bacterium | reverse complement strand
AAGTGATATGGATTGTAGACCCATATATACTATGTGAATGTCAAAGTTGAAAATGTGATACATATGATACCCAAAGTTCTTTATACTCAAAATAATACATCAAAGTGAAAAATGCTATGATATTGGAACAATTGAACCTAGAACTTAAATAATAGGTATCAAAAAGGTATCACACCACTCAGAAAAGCCTCAAGAACAGCGAAAATACGCCGTTCTTGAGGCTCCGTTTACTATTCCCACTCAATGGTAGCCGGTGGCTTACCCGTGATATCGTAGCAAATTCTATTCACATGCTTCACTTCATTAACAATTCTATTCGATATCTTTCCTAACAACTCCCAAGGTAATTCAGCGAATTCTGCTGTCATGAAGTCGGTGGTTGTTACAGCTCTCAGTGCTACAGTATAATCATAGGTTCTCTCGTCGCCCATAACACCTACGGAGCGAAGATTGGTGAGTACTGCGAAGTACTGTCCGATGCTTCTGTCAATACCAGCCTTTGCGATCTCATCGCGGTAGATATAATCCGCTTCCTGAAGAATAGCTACCTTCTCAGGTGTGACATCGCCGATGATACGGATTGCAAGGCCCGGACCGGGGAAAGGTTGACGATATACAAGCTTCTCCGGAATACCTAATTCGAGACCAGCCTTTCTTACCTCATCCTTGAAGAGGTTACGAAGAGGCTCGATGATCTCCTTGAAATCTACATAATCCGGGAGACCGCCTACATTATGATGGCTCTTGATAACTGCGGACTTACCGAGACCACTCTCGATTACGTCCGGATAGATCGTTCCCTGTACAAGGTAGTCAACAGTTCCGATCTTTTTCGCTTCTTCTTCGAATACACGGATGAATTCTTCACCGATAATTTTTCTCTTTTGCTCGGGTTCTGAGATACCGGCTAGTTTATCATAAAATCGTTGTTGTGCATTTACACGAATAAAATTAAGGTCAAATTGTGTGGTAAAGATCTGCTCAACTTCGTCACCTTCGTCTTTACGAAGAAGACCATGGTCAACAAAGATACAAGTAAGCTGCTTTCCAACTGCTTTGCTGATCATAACAGCTGCAACGGAGGAGTCCACACCGCCGGAGAGAGCGCAGAGAACTTTTTTGTTACCAATCTTTTCTCTGAGGCTTTTTACCATTTCTTCTGCGAAGGAGGACATAACCCAATCTCCGGAGCAGTGACATACATTATATAAGAAGTTGTGGAGCATATTCGTGCCTTCCGGAGTATGAACTACTTCAGGATGGAACTGGACACCATAGAGATTTCTCTCTGAGTCTTCAATTGCAGCGATCGGGCAGGAATCTGAATGAGCGATTACCTGAAAGCCAGCTGCGGGTTTCTCGATGTAGTCGGTATGGCTCATCCAACAGATGGTATTAGCGGATATGCTTTGAAATAATTGTGAGGTCGTAGTTACATTGATTTCTGTCTTTCCGTATTCACGAACCGGAGCCTTTGATACAGTCCCGCCCAGAAGATAGGTCATCAATTGGCATCCGTAGCAGATACCCAGTACCGGAATACCTAAAGAAAAGATACCCTGATCACAGGAAGGAGCATCGGGTTCATAGACACTTGCAGGTCCACCCGTAAAGATGATGCCCTTTGGAGCGATCTCTTTTATACGTTCCATACTGGTTGTATAAGGAAGAACCTCACAATAAACATTACATTCTCTGACTCTTCGGGCGATTAACTGGTTGTATTGGCCGCCAAAGTCAAGTACAATAACTATTTCTTTTTCCACTTATTTACCTCCTATAGATCCTTTGCTATCATTGTGTAGCATTACTTATTAAAAATGTAGCTTCATAATACAACATTTTTAATAAATATGCTAGTCCAAATAATTATTTTATCCGCTCTGTCCAAGGAACCATACATAACTATAAAATGGGATCAACGAAAAGAATACTTCATCCCGCCGATGGAAGTCCTGACGTAATATTAATATGGTGAATTTTTGAAGAAATTTGATATAATTAGGAAGAATGACCTAGAAAATGGAAGTATTACCTATTTACAAAAATACTATATAATGGTATCATTTATCTGTTGTTACAATATATGGTATTTTGTTGTATGATTTATGTAACACAGGGGGAAACTACATGAGAGAAAGTAAGATGAGTGAAATATTCGATTGTGTACCTGAGATTGATTATGGCTCAGGATATCGGTATTTTCTTGGCAATGTCCAAAACTATTCCCAAGCCCTCTTGTCGATCCTGAAAAGTATTAAATCGAAACAGTCTATCATGAACATGATGCTTCAGACCGGTGAATATGCAGGGCTTAGATCCATCGCTCAGACACTGCAGAAGATGTTTGGTAATATTGGCGCCTTTGGATTAGCAGAAGCCTCCTATCAGTTGGAGAGATCTTTGCTGAACGATGAAATCATTAGGAAACCAGAACTATTTACTGACTATCTGGAAAGCTTGATTATTTTTTCGGATCACCTGGAATTACTGTTTAAAAACATGAACCTCAAGAATAGGAATGATCTGGAAGAGGAGGATTCTTCGTACTTCAATTATGATTTTACGAAGACAAAGGATAGCATTAAGCGCTCCTCGGATTTATTAGAACGAAAGATTTTGTAAGGTGAATAGTTATGAGACTAGAATCTGACAAATACTATATAAGTTAGAATATGCAGTTTACAAACCCTTATACAAATGTAAATTATGTATCTTCTGTAATACATGATATATTGGTTTACATTACTCCTACAAAGCCCTGCCTTCGCTGACAAAGACAGGGCTATTTCGTACCCTTTTTTATACACTGATCCGGACTAATATGTACATATGGCGTGTTGTTATTCCTTCGGGCTACCAAGAATATAGTTCACAATGATAGAAAAATCCTGCTCTTCTGTGTCACCGGAGCATTCAATCGTTATCTCGTCGCCATATTTAATTCCTGCATTCATTAAGTTAAGAATGCTTTTTGGATTCACGCGTTTATCTTCTTTAATTATCGTTATATTAGATTTGCAATTGATGGCGATTTTAGATAACTCGCTTGCCGGCCGTAGATGTAAACCGGATTTATTGCTGATTATAATTTTTTGACTCAACATATGTTTCTCTCCTATCTTGATATTAGTAGGTCAATGTGATAATTATCTTCACACAGGAAGAATGAACATTATAGATTGTCATTCTTAGAGACAATATGAACTCGGATGCCCTTCTCTCTTAATGCACTGATGATTAATGGATTAGCTAACTCGTCGGTGATAATATTTTGAATATGATTCACGGAACAGCTTACAAAGCTACTGTTGTGGCCGAGCTTAGTATGATCTGCAAGAATATAAGTTGAGCCACTCACTCTCTTTAGCATGAGCTGATTAATATTTACCTCATTTAACAGTTCTGTCGTCATACCGGATTCTACTGTGATACCGGTACAGCCGAGGAAGCTTTTCTTGGCAGAAACGCGCTCCAGATTATTTGCAGCAAACTCACCTACCATCGCCTCTTTCATCTCCCGAATCTCACCACCGGTAAGGATAACGGACACTTTTGGAGAATGATCTGTATAGATAGCCTTGCCATTGTTCGTAATGACTGTGATGCGTTTGTCCCTGATGTATTGAATCATCTGTAGTGCAGTGGAACTTGTATTGATAAAGATACTATCGCCGTCATCTACTAAAGTTGCTGCATATTTTGCTATCAATTTACGGTAATAAGTGACTTCGTCCTCTTCTGAATTAATATGTTCGCTGATAAGTGCAGCCCCACCATAAAAGCGTTCCAGTTTCTTGTTCTCTTCCAGGTATTGCAGGTCCCTTCGGATGGTCAAAGGAGATACATTGAATTCCTCTGCAAGATCACTTGCCTTAATGTGTCCATTATTCTTGAGTGTCTCTAATACCTTCATTCTTCTGCTGTCAACCAATGCCCGCTCTCTTTTCATATACT
>JAGFXQ010000332.1 GCA_017861355.1 Bacillota bacterium | reverse complement strand
ATACTGGCTCTCCGTTGTGGAAATACCCTTCTCTGAGGTAAAGTAGGGAGAGGTATACTTATCACCATTGATTACAGCGGATGGATTAGGTACATCTACAAACAATGATATTGGTTCCAATGGACTCGGAGTAGCAATAGGAGCAGGTGTTGGTCTTGGTGTTACGGACGGCTTCGGGGTTGGCGTTGGTGCCACCGTTACTTTTGGTGTTGGTGAAGGTGTTCCCGATGGAGGAGGTGTGACACGCGGGCTCTTACGATAGATTAGATAAACATTCATGCCGCCAAGTTCAACTTTAGCACTTCCGCTTCTAATTCTATCAATGCTCCAGCCTTCGTCCGTAGTTCGTTCATCTATTTTTTTTGTGTTATCTGTTTTCTTAGTCACATAATAACCCATAAGACTATAAGATTTATTATTATATGTTCTCTCTGTTTTCTCATCACTCCAATAAACTCTTTCTCCTAGAAGTACACTTGCTAAGGCTTTTGATCCCATTTTTATATTATCATCTGTATAATAGTATAACGTGTTATCCTGCGGTGAAGGAGGTGCTGGTTTAAACTGTATTTCCATATTGAAATACTTACTGAAATCATCTAACGTGTCAGTTCCCCATGATTGATCATTCATCATATCTTTCCAATTTACAATATTGGAATGAATAACATTTTTACTACCATTCCTTAATTGATAGGTCTGAAATATTGCATGGAAGTATATAAATGTATCTTTAGTAATGTTATTAAAATCTTCACCAAGTGCTTTTTCGACCTGACTCGAATTAAATCTAATTGTAGTTGTCGTCCATTCACCATTTATTTCATCGTCTTTGTCACCAGATGAAAACCATAATATTCCTTTTCCACTTTCATACGCATCACTTACTGGCCCAGGTCCTGTATGCCCTAAAGTCGTAACTTCCGATGTAATTTTTTCTTTCGTAATAGTAAGACCTATTGTTTCCCATCGAATTGATGAACTTGCAGTTTTAGAAAGTCCTTCTATAATGATTTCACCGTTTTTCATAGTAATAATTAGTGTCCTTATACCATCAGAATTTCTAACAATATATTTTGACTCTGAATCATTAGTAGCATCTGCATATACACTAATTGATGAGAATGAATAAATTAATAGACTAATAATCAGAATTATGGAGATCCAATAGAAATTTCTATATTTCAAAGAATTTCCTCCTATTCAACAGGTAGATTTTTGGAATCAGAAAATACGAATGCAACATCTTCAATAGCAAAATCAGATCCATCACCTGTCGATCCGTTATTAGTTCCGAACCTAATATCAAATATTCCAGTTCGCCATACTCCATTTTTTAGATTTTTTAGATCAGGGAGCTGAGCGTAGAGGAGTTTATATTGATCTACTGATATATCACTTGCTATAATCCGATATTTTACATAAGCCCTCATGCAATAGTCATTGTCTATATAAAAAATGGAAGGCTCAACAGCTATTATAGTACTTTCAATTACGACCTTATTTGACTTCATATTATTAAGGTAGTATGTTTTAATATCTTCTGATTCATTTAGATTACTTTTTGAATATAGTGAAGCCAAGCCATTAATCCACTTATTATCCACTGTTCTATAATCTACGTTAAAGACATACTGAAGATACCTTTCAGCCAGATAAGCCCAATCATAAAGATATTTATCCATTTCTTCAACTAAAGGCCACTCATTATACCAATTTCTGAACGTTTCATTTTTCATTTCGACCGGATAAGCCCAATCATCTGTATCTGTCATCCAATCGTTATCTAACATAAACTCAAACTTCTTCTCATAGAACTTGTTCGGATAACACTCTAAGATATACTCATAACTATTTGCATTCTTGGGGAGATTTGTTGTTCTGATCATCATTCCATCCGGACATAATTTTGCTCTGCCAGTAGTATTCGTTATTAACTTGATATATGTCTTAGCTGCTGACTCGGTAAGATACTCGGTCCCTCGGAAGGCTCTATTCTGAATATAATAGCCATTTGAATATCCTTTGATGATGCCTTTGGCTACACACTTTGCTACTGCTTCTCTCTTTTCCTGTGGGATCTTATTAATGTCGGATATTCTCTTTGTTAATACCCAATTCAGAAGCTTTTCATCCAGAGTATTTCCATGAAGGTATTCATCTGCTCTGTTCAATAATACGGCTGCATCTGCCCTGGTAATGTATCCGGAGAAATCATTATTAAAGTCTGTGCTTAATAATATTCCCGCTTTGCTGGCTGCTACAATATAAGGTTCCGTAGCTTCACCGGTAACATCAAGATTAATGCCCAAGACTAAGTTCTCAATAAACTCTTCCACTGTGATGTCCTTGGAAGCCGCTTCAGCGTTTTTCACCGGAAACATCATGGTAGTAATCAGTATTGTGATGATAAATATAAATCCTGTCACTTTTTTCCTCATATTTGATATCCCTTATCCCTTTCTTAACCTTGGTATGTAGTTGGGTAGTATGTACTACTTTCGATTAATCCATCTCCATAATACTAATATATCATAATCAGGTAAACGCTTTCAAGAAAATTATGTAAAATTATGCGAATTATTGCTAACGCTATCTTAATTATTCACATCAGACTCTTTGCTTTTATGATTTTTTCGCTAGGTTAAACTTGCTGTAACAAATTCAAGATGTTCCTGAGCTGCCTCTGACAGAACAGCTTCTCACCGGAATAGATACAGGGTATCTCGTTCAGCTTGTGTATGCTATCATTAAGTGATGCACTTGCACCAAGGATATCGGCTTCTGTTATCATCGTATACACCTGATACATTGCTTTGACTCGGTAAGTATGGATATCTCCCCAAAGCATATTCTCTTCCTGATATTGTTCTTCCTTAGCTCTGTTGGGTGATAATGAGTTTTCAAAGAAATTGACTTCATACATTGACATTATCATATGAAGATAGAACAGCTCCATTTTATAGATATGATACACATTTTTACTTACCTTACTAAAATCATTTATCCTAAGTAACGCCTTACTTGCTGCTTCGAGTTCATCCCTGTCCATATGATAATAGTATAGCAAAAGAATATTGTATGCCGTGATGTCATTAATTCGTATGTCTGAAATTGTATTGAACAAAACCATTTCAATCTCGGAATAGGTTTTTCCTTGCGATAGTTTATCTGCGATTAAGAATTGCATATTATGAGAAAGCATGGTGTCTTTATCCTTCTTCGTAAGAATAAAACATGCCATATCGTTACAGATGCGATCAATACGGGGTATACCGTTCATTAAGAGTAATGAAATACCCGATGAAAACATGCACATGGACAGTGTAAACAATATAGATTGACTACCAGCGGCAAACATGCCATATAAACTGATACCAGTTATGATCAGATTGATTACTAAACCACCTAAGTTATAGATATGTGAATTACTTTGAATTGATCTTGGACTCATGATGCACTGGCAAGCATGCGATGGAACTTTATGTAGAGAAATTCTTCTGTCAATAGTTAATACAATATGAAAGAATTGAAGGTGGACAAATTTCCATCCACTAAGTAATCCACCAAGCATGTGACCCATCTCATGGAGCATAATCTGCAGTAGATATGAGATTGCTACTGCAGCACAGATTATGACAATCCATATATAAATAATTCTTCCCTCCTTACTTACTACTTTTATTTTCGATAATCATTGTCGTATAATGATCATTCGAACTCGATATATTAAAATACAGTCCCATCCCCAATCATATTACAATCATCTTACCTCCGGAGCTCTCGCTCCATGTTCGATACAATCATCGCAGTAAGCACCAATCTTGGCACACTCCTCAATACTGTCAAAGGTATCCTCCATCACCATGGTATTATTTAAGAGTTTCGGACACTCTGCCTTATGAGCCAGCTTGTACCAGCTCTTTTCCTCAACGTAATATATTTCCTTCTTAATGATGTTTGC
>JAGFXQ010000099.1 GCA_017861355.1 Bacillota bacterium | reverse complement strand
GCATCGGTGGAATAGCGTGAGAAGCCATATCCGATGTGATCATAGATTCCTCCACGGTACATATGCATCAGGGTATTCTCTACCATAAAATATGCTGTCTCATCCGCTTCCTGCTTGGCATATCGAAGCAGGAACATTAGATTGTGGGGCGAGGGGAACTTTGGTTCATTACCAAAGCCGCCATAATCATGATCGAAGCTTTGATTGAATTGGGTGACTGCCAGATCGAGGTATTCTTTGGTGACCTTAGCGCTGTCAGAGGAGGCTTCAAATTCATGCTTCATAATATCTGCGATCTGGTCGCCGGTGCGAAGCATAGAGGAAGGGTTTTTCGCCCATTTGACTGCGATTTGATCCAGAAGCTCCATAAGACCCAGAACTCCATACCCGGTGTGCTTCGGGATATAGGTTGCCGCATAGAAAGGCTTCTGATAAGGAGTCATCAGGATGGTGAGAGGCCAACCACCATGTCCGGTGGTTACCTGACAGATGGTCATATAGACCGTGTCGATGTCCTGTCGCTCCTCTTTGTCCACTTTGATACAGACGAAGGACTCATTTAGAAGATCAGCGACCTCCTCATCCTCGAAGGATTCGTGTGCCATTACATGGCACCAGTGACAGGTACTGTATCCGATACTGAGGAAGATGGGCTTATTCTCCTCCTTTGCTTTTCGAAATGCTTCCTCTCCCCAGGGATACCATTTGACTGGATTATAGGCATGTTGGAGTAGGTAAGGGGATTTTTCGTTGATTAATTTATTCGGAATCCGGGTGGTTCCTTGACCTTTATTTGTTACATGTTCGGTTGTATTCATTTTTACACTCCTTATCACTTCTTATTTTAAAATCGGAAAAGCTTATTTCATTATTATGCCTATAAGGAGCATTTTTTATATATCCAATGTGAATTAAAAGTAGAAGGTCGAAGGTAATGAAATAACCTATTAGAATTAGAATTTTTTAAACAAATAGTTCAGCCAGCAATTTTTATAAACAAAAGAAGGTTGATTTTAAGATTATGCGGTATTATAATGTCGATATTGTTATTTTATTAACATAATGCACACTTTTGAATATACTAATATATCGACTTGAGGGAGAATATCTAATGAAGTACTTAAAAATTTTTCTGCTATGTATACCTTTATCATTTGCTGGCTATTTCTTGAAATGGAATGCTACAATCATGTTCTTTTTAACTTGTGCCGCTATTGTGCCTTTGGCGGGATATTTAGGGGCTGCTACAGAGGAAATAGCCACCTTTACCGGTCCAAAGTTTGGCGGTTTTTTAAATGCCACTTTTGGTAATGCGACAGAGCTGATTATCAGTTTTTTTGCCATAAAAGCAGGGTTGTTCGATGTTGTTAAAGCATCGCTGGCGGGTTCTGTGCTTGGCAATATTCTTTTGGTTTTAGGATGTAGTATTTTTGTTGGAGGTCTAAAGCATAAGGAGTTAAAGTATGATTCGCAGCTCGGAACATTTACGGCAACTATGTTACTGTTTGCAGTAATTGGTTTGTCACTTCCGGCAGTGTTTACTTGGCACACTCCTGAGAAACTTATCACTTCAAAGTATGAATGTTTAAGCACAATAACCAGTATCATTTTACTTTTAATATATGTCATAGGAATGATATATTCGTTTCGTACCCAAAAGGATCTTTATGGCGTAGAGCATGCAGAGGATGTCGATGCAAATTGGAGTCTTCCTTTTAGTATTTTTGTTTTAGCAATCGCGACTGTATTCATCGCAATTGAATCAGAATTACTGGTTACCAGCATTGAGCCTATGACAAAAGCGGCCGGTATTTCTGAGATGTTTGTCGGTATCATATTGATTCCTATCGTAGGAAATGCAGCGGAACATAGTACAGCAATCATTATGGCATTAAAAAATAAATTAGATATTTCCCTTGAGATCGCAGTTGGATCGAGTTTACAGATAGCACTTTTTGTAATTCCTGTGTCAGTATTAATGAGTCTTGCATTTACTCCGATGAGTATTGTATTTAAACCGGTTGAACTGTTTTTATTCGGTGCAAGTGTTCTAATCGCAAACCAAGTTGTAAAGGCGGGAAAATCTAATTGGATGGAAGGATTAAAACTTATGTCCGTATACGTAATTGCGGCAATCGGATTTTTTATCGTAGGTTGATCAATACTTATTTACAACACAAATTCAAAGCAAATGAATGGATCTAATATTAATTTTTGCTTATGGTAATGTTTTAGAATACGATTAACTAATTATTCTAGTACTCATATAATAAAATAAAACCTATTATTTGAGGGTATTTATGATTATTCATGTAGTACAAGAAGGGGAAACTATAAATTTAATTTCAGAACATTATGAAATCTCAGCGGAAAGATTAATTATCGAGAATGAAATAAAAAACCCCAACAAACTAGTTGTTGGAGAAACCCTGGTTATTTTATATCCTGAGATAACGCATATCATTCAGGAAGGAGATACATTATCAGGCATTGCAGATAATTATGGCGTTACATTGAAACAATTGCTAAGAAATAATCCTTATCTTTCTAATAGAGAATTCATTTATCCGGGTGAAACAATTGTAATAAGTTATCAGGATGATAAAAACATGAAACTATCAACAAATGGGTATGCTTATCCATTTATTGATAGAGAAATTCTAAAAAAGACATTACCTTTTCTAACATATTTAACAATATTTAGTTATACAGTTACGGCAGAGGGTGAAATATATGATATTGATGATAATGAGATTATTCAAATAGCAAAGCAATATGGTGTTGCACCGATCATGATGTTAACAGCAGCCACACAAGACCCGACAGAAGAAATTAACGTGACACATAATGTTCTTATGAGCCGAGAAAAACAAGATCAATTTATTGAAAATGTTCTTAGCATTTTGAAAATAAAAGATTATTACGGAGTGAATATTACTACGCCATATATATTTCCACAGGATTTAGATGTATATGTTGATTTTATCGTAAATTTTTCAGATCGGATCAAAAGCGAAGGTTTTAAAGTATTTAACACAATAAGCCTAAGTGTATTTGATATAATTACTAGTACGAAATTTATAGGACTGGATTATGTAAGACTTGGTCAGGCAGTAGATGGTGTAATGCTTATGACTTTCGAGTGGGGAAACGTAATGGGAATCTCTACCGGATCTTTAGCGTTTGATTCTGTGAAGAATTATTTGAGCTATATGGCAGAACAAATACCACCGGAAAAGACTATAATAGGGGGACCAATTCTTGGATATATATGGGAACGTCCGTACATACCAGGAGTTTCTAAGGGACTAGTGATTACGAATAGTGCCGCAGTTGAATTAGCAGGCGACGTTGGTGCAACAATTCAGTATGATGATACTACAAAAGCATCATTTTTTCAGTATATCTCTGTTAAGGAATATATCGTACGATTTCGAGATGCAAGAAGTGTTGATGCTTATGTCAAATTAGTACCGGAATTTGGATTTAATGGTATCGGAATGTGGAATATCATGAGCTATTTTCCGCAAATGTGGCTGGTGATTAACTCTCAGTATGAAATAGAGGAAATATTATGACATAATTCATGGATATTAAAAATGTGCGCCTAATTGGCGCACATTTTTATGACTAATCCATCTGTGCAAAAACCTTTTTGAGGACCTCGATAAATTTCTGAATTGTGATCGAGTTATTCTTGTCTTTGTTATAGATCAGATTGTAGGGATAAGGGTGTTCAAAGGCTTGAATTGCCAATTCCTTGATCAGCCCGGTCTCAATTTCCAGTTTGACCGCGCAAAAGGGCATGATCGAGATGCCCAGATTTGCTTGTACCGCGTATTTGATGGCTTCGATGCTTCCGAGATACATGCTAATATTTTTCGGGATGTTATTCTGCTCAATAAAAAGCTTATAACAGCTATAAAGCTGAGAAGTTTTCTCGTGAACGATAAAGCTCTCCTTTGCCAGATCCTCAATATCAATGACTGCCTTATTACATAGATGATTCATAGAGGAAGCTACAACTACCAGTCGATCATCATATAGTTTCTCTACCGAGATGGAATTGTGATAGATACAGTTACCGCCGTTCACTGCGATGTCCAGTGTTCCGTTCTCAATCAGGGTGGTAATCTCCGAGGTATTAGCGATGTGAAGATTAACCGTAACAGAGGGGTAATCTCGCTTCATCTGCCCCAATACATTTGGAAGGATATAAGTACCCGGTGTATTGCTACCTCCAAGAGTGATGGTTCCACCAACATATTCACTTAGCTTCAATATGTTCTGCTCCATCTCCTCTACGATAGCAAATATTTTAGTAGTATATGCATAGAGGGATACACCACAATCACTAAGCAGCATTTTATTGCCAACTTTATAGAATAATTTGGCATTGATCTGCTGCTCTAGTTTTTTGATCTGAATAGAAAGTGCTGGTTGACTGATGTTTAATACTTCAGACGCCCGTTTGTAGCTGGAATACTTCGCTACGGTATTGAATATCTCCAAATAATGTAATTCCATGCGCTACCTCAAGGGAAATAATGTAATATGATATGCATTTGTTTATACATCATATTTATACAATAAATTCGCTCTTTCTTGATACTTCCTATATAATATATAATGAGTTAAATTTTTGACAATCTGACAGGAGGTGTGATTTTACAATGACAGATATCTTCTTATCATTAAAAGTCTTTGGTCTTGGTTTTGCCATTTCTATGTGCATATCAGTGCTGATTAAATTTTTACTTGATGCTATAAAACACTTTACTCGAAATAAAGAAGAAATTCAAGACTAATTTTGTATATCAAAAGAAAGCGAGTGTTCGATATGAATATTTTAGATTTATTTCAGGGAATCGGGACCATGTTTGTTCAGGATCCTCAGATTGTAATTGGACGTATTGTACTTATTATTTTTGGAATTCTACTTGTTTATCTCGGTGCTAAGGGAACCTTAGAGCCATTGATTATGATCCCGATGGGATTGGGTATGTCAGCAGTGAATGCCGGTGTATTATTTACCAGTGCAACTACAGTGGGTAACCTATTCATTGATCCTATGGTTTCGAAGACCGATGATCTAATGAATATTATGCAGATTGATTTCCTCCAGCCCATCTATACACTTACCTTCAGCAACGGTCTAATTGCGTGCTTGGTTTTTATGGGTATTGGTGTTATATGTGATGTTGGTATGGTGCTAGCACATCCGTTCATCGGAATGTTTATCGCGATGTGTGCTGAGCTTGGTACCGTAGCAACCTATCCGATTGCTAGACTGTTAGGCCTTTCTACAGGTGAAGCTGCAGCGGTGTCGGTAATCGGAGGCGCGGATGGTCCTATGGTACTTTTCACATCCTTGACCTTAGCCAAAGAGATCTTTGTACCAATCACCATTGTTGCTTATCTTTATTTAAGCTTGACCTATGGTTTATATCCTTTCCTGGTTCGGTTCATGATTCCCAAGAACCTGAGAGGCAAGGTAATTATTCAGAAAAACGCAAAGAAATCAGATCGTATTACCTCCAAAGAGAAGCTTGTTTTTGCTGTTGTAGCAAATACTCTGCTTTGCCTTCTGTTCCCGGTGGCAGCACCTTTGTTTCTAAGCTTTTTCTTAGGTATAGCGATTCGTGAATCCGGTATTGATAAATATGTAAAATTGATTGAGGAAGTATTCCTCTATGCAGCAACCTTCTTCCTTGGTCTGATGCTCGGAGTACTTTGCGATGCAAAGACAATTCTTGATCCGAAGATATTGCTCTTATTGTTATTAGGTCTGCTGGCACTTCTTCTCTCCGGTATCGGTGGAATTCTGGGTGGTTATCTGGTGTACTTCTTTACTAAGGGTAACTTCAATCCTACTGTCGGAATCGCCGGAGTTTCCTGTGTTCCGACCACAGCCAAGGTATCACAGAAGGAAGTCTCTAAGGTTAACAAGATGAGCTTCATCATGGAATATGCATTAAGTGCGAATATCTGTGGTGTTATCACAACCGCAATATTAACCGGTATTTACATAACATTTCTTGCTTAAGGTAATCCGGTTGTAATAGAAATAACAGTGTATAAATTAATCAATAAGGGGTAAACGGTATCTTGCGAAGTCGTCATAGAAGCTTATGACAGCCGGCGAGGTAGTGTTTACCCTTTTTCTACAAAAGTTTTTCAAGAACTATAACATCTGACATTGTTTCATGGAATGAATTAAGTTAGAATAGTAACAGAATAAGTTACAGTTCAGCCTTCTAGGTAGTGAATACGACCAGGAATGAAGTATTCTATAGTAGTTGAAGGCTGATCTGTAACTTGAATAATTCAAAAAAACGCAGAAATTATTGACAAAAGATTCTTATAGTTGTAGAATGATAAAAATCACTAAAACATACTAATCAGATATGAATTAAACATAATGTGTTGTTGGGTGCAATAACCTTATAGTACAGGAGAAACATATTTGAGGTTTCGTGAAATAAGGATTGAGTCATATCAAATTAAGAGAGGATGATAAATCGCATGAAAAAATCAAGCATTAAGAAAATAATTACCTTGTTGCTTACCTTTACTATGGTACTTTCCTTGACCGCCTGCGCAAAGTCAAAAGAAGCACCGGCAGACACAACAGGAGAGACCCCGACAAAGGCAGCAGACACGTCAAACGAGACGGCTGGAGCAGGCGATGAGGCAATCGTCAATATCGGAATGACGGATACTTTATCCAGCATCAATCCATTGCTGATGGATGCAACCGAGGTCCTTAAGTATGCTACGGCATTTGAGTTCCTACCGTTAGTGGAACTGAATAAAGATCTGGATTTTGTTGGGATGTTAGCTTCTTCTGTAACAACAGAGGATAACATTCATTTTACGGTAAATATTGATGAGAAGGCAACCTGGTCAGACGGTACCCCCGTAACTGCAGAGGATGTGGAGTTCACGGTTCTTAAGCTTGCAAGTCCCAAGCTTGCCAATGCAAGTATGGCGCTCTATGCGTTCGAAGGAACCGGAGATGATGGCTTTGTACCGGAGGGTGCAACAGATATGTCCGGTGTTAAGGTGATAGACGATAAGACGGTTGAATTCACAACAAAGTATCCGATTGCCCTCACAACCTTTGAAAATACATACGGCCGTTATATTCTGACACTTCCGAAGCATATACTGAAGGATGTTCCGGAGGAGGAGCTGGCAGCTTATGACTGGTTCAATGCACCTACCGTAGTGAATGGACCATACCGTGCGACCGAGGTGGATTTACAGCATTATGTGTCCTATGTAGCCAATGAGAGCTACTGGAAAGGCGCTCCTAAGATTAATAAGTTGAATATTAAGATATTAACTGCGGCTCAGTTGTTAACCGGCTTACAGTCCGGTGAGGTTGACTTTGTACAACAGACCACCGGCGGTATTCTTCAAGAGGATTATCAGAGTGTGGAAGCACTTGGCAATGTTACTGTGAATTATGGAGCGCCTGTTACTAACCAGTCCATCTTCTTTAATACAGCAAGTGTGACTGATGCAAGAATTCGTCAGGCAATCCTTTATGGAATTGACCGTAAGGAGATTGTGAATGGTCTTCTGAACGGCAAGGGAGAGATTGTAGATGGCTTCTTGTCCAGTGCGGGACCGTTCTATGACGCCAGTCTGACACCGACTTCTTATGATCCGGAGAAAGCGAAAGCTTTGGTAGCGGAAGCAGTAGCAGATGGCTGGGATTCTTCGAAAGCATTACAATTCTTTGTGAATAGCGGCGATACTACCTTCTGTCAGGCAGCAGATTATATTACTGCCAAGCTGGCGGAGATTGGCATTAAGATACAGGTAAATACCGTGGATCTTGCTACTCTGTTATCAACAGCAGGCAGCAAGGGCTTTGATCTGATGGCAGTTCAGTATACCTATGCACCGGTAGATCCTTATCCGGACATCAATTGGCTATTATCCACCGACGGATGGACCGGTTATTCCAATGATACCGTGGCACTGGCTTTGGCTGCAACACAGACGACGAGCGATACTGCTGTCATTAAGAGCCAGTATCTGACGATTGATACTCTGGTTCAACAGGAGGTACCGATGATCTCTGCTTATGTAATCAGTGCCATGGGTGCGGTGAATAAACGTCTGATCAATGCTACCCCGGATGTATATGGTTCCTTTATTAATGTTCATGAGTGGGAAGTGGTAAAATGACACCTTTATTAGAGGTGAATGAGTTAGAGGTTCGATTTTCCTCCGATACCGGAGAGGTTGCCAGCATCGACGGGGTAAGCTTTTCGGTATCACCGGGGGAGATCGTCTGCATCGTAGGAGAATCCGGTTGCGGCAAGAGTGTGACCTCGTTATCAATTATGGGTCTACTGGGACAGAGTGGAAAAGTGACGAAGGGTACAATTCTATTCGATGGAGCGAACCTTCTGGAGAAGACGGAAAAAGAATTAGATGAGATTCGAGGTAATTCTTTGACCATGGTTTTTCAGGATGCGATGACCAGTCTGAATCCGGTTCTGACCATTGGCGGACAAATGATCGAGACAATGCGTATCCATATGAAATTAGATAAAAAGCAGGCTATGGAGCGAGCTCTTGGCCTGCTTACTAAGGTTGGCCTTCCGGACGGAGCAAAGATCATGAAGAAATATCCTCATACGCTGTCCGGAGGTATGCGGCAGAGAGTTATGATCGCCATGGCTTTGGCATGCAATCCGAAGCTTTTGATTGCAGATGAGCCAACCACTGCTTTGGATGTAACCATACAGGCTCAGATTATGGAACTGCTTCGATCCCTGAATCGGGAGTATGGAATGTCTATTATCCTTATCACACATGATATGGGAGTCGTAGCCGAGATGGCAGATCGTGTATTAGTGATGTATGCAGGGCAGATTGTTGAGGAAGCAGAGGTACACCAATTGTTCAAGAGACCGGAACATCCCTATACGCAAGCCCTGTTAAAATCGATACCAAGCATCCGTGATGATGCCACCAGAGAACTAGTATCCATCGGCGGTGTTGTTCCGGAGCATTATGATCAGCTTGTTGGATGTCGCTTTGCGAATCGTTGTCCTTATGCCGGAGAAGAGTGTAAATCAGAGCAGAAGCTGATAGAACAGGAAGAAGAACATTTCAAACGCTGCTGGAGATCGGAAGCAAATATCGATCAACTGCATTCAATATTGGCTGACGAATATCATATCAGACAGGAGGAGACAATCGGTGCCTAAGGAACATATGCCTCTTATGGAAGTAAAAGGCCTGATAAAGCATTATCCTATCCGCGGAGGTATTATTCCTCATACAGTTGGCTATGTACATGCTGTGGATGGGGTGGATCTTGAAATCTATCGCGGGCAGACTCTCGGTCTGGTCGGAGAATCGGGTTGCGGAAAGTCCACGATTGGCCGGCAATTGGTTGCATTGGAGAGACCGACCGGAGGACAGATTCTATACGACGGACATGATCTGGGGAGTCTGCGTGAGAGGGAGATGAAGCAACTACGTACTCAGATCCAGATGGTGTTTCAGGATCCTTATTCTTCGTTGAATCCCAGAAAGCGCATCCTGGATATTCTCGCTGCGCCTATGCTTTATCATGGCCTCTGTACAAAGCAGACAGTGACACAGGAGGTGGACCGCCTGATCGAGCTGGTGGGTCTTCCGAAGAATAGTAAAAACCGGTATCCAAGAGAATTCTCCGGTGGCCAGAGACAGCGAATCGGTATCGCCAGAGCTTTATCCTTAAGACCCAGTCTAATCGTATGCGATGAACCGGTCAGTGCTTTGGATGTCTCTGTACAGGCGCAGATCCTAAATCTTCTTCGAGGCTTGCAGAAGGAACTTGATTTGACCTATTTGTTCATCGGGCATGGTCTGGATGCCGTAAATTATATCAGTAACCGGATTGCGGTAATGTACCTTGGCAAGATTGTAGAGATTGCGGATGCCAAAGAATTATTTGCACACCCGGTTCATCCCTATACACAGGCGCTTTGTAGTGCAGCCCCAATACCGAATCCGGAGGAAAGAGAGAGAACCAGGACGATCCTTCCGGGAGAGCTTCCATCGAATATTGAACCACCGACCGGATGCCGCTTTCATCCTCGCTGTCCCTATGCGAATGAGGAATGCAGGCATAAGGAACCGGTTCTGGAGGAGGTAAGTCTTGGCAGTACGCATAGAGCAGCCTGCCGTCTCGTGCGAGATGAACTTCGAAAGGAGCGGATCCATGTTTAAATATATTGTGAAACGTATCCTGATTGCTATTCCGGTTTTATTCGGAATTACGATTATCGATTATTTTATTATGAGTCTTGCAGGAAGTCCACTTGAGATGCTACAGGGAGCGCGAGTATCCCAGGAAGCGGTTGAGCTTAAGAGGATAGCCTTAGGACTGAACCAGCCTGTCTATGTACAATACTGGGAATGGTTGAAGCAGCTTCTGCAAGGTAATCTTGGGTTTTCAATCAAAAGTCATTTACCGGTCAGTCAAATGATTGCGAGCTATATTGGTCCGACCCTGCTGTTAATGTCTACTGCTTTAATTGTCAGTCTGATGATCGCCGTTCCGGCAGGGATCTATAGTGCAGT
>JAGFXQ010000331.1 GCA_017861355.1 Bacillota bacterium | reverse complement strand
TTATGTTTTGGTTGTTAAGTATCACCATCCTGGGCATTCCATACATGGCTTTAAAGATTACTTCCTTTGGTTTCTTTTCCGGGTTTTTTATCTCAGCAGTAACCATGGAATATGGATTCAAGGGAATCATTCTGGTACTGGTTTATTTTTTTCCTCATGGCCTAATGTATTTACCGATTGCACTGATCTGTCTTTATCGGGGCTTTCTACTAAGCAGGGAAATCTACCAGTCAAGCCATACCAGCCTTGGAAGCGTATTAAAACCGATCCGGGCAGACCTAGTCATAATTATATTACTTGCAATTGCTTTGGTGTTTGCCAGCTTCCTGGAAGCATATCCGGGAGCATATCTGTTAAAGAAGGCTTTGGGTTTATTTACCTAAAAGCTTATCATATTGTAATTGTTGATTCTACCGGTATGTATCAAAGAGGGAGGTAAATCGTGGATCAATATATCAATGATTTTATCAGTTATTTGCAGGAAATAAAGCACTCATCTAAGAATACACTACAAGCCTATCAGAATGATTTGAAAAAACTTCTGGTGTTTCTTGACAAGCAAAATATCACTTCAATATCTAAAATCAGCGAAACCAGCTTGAATTCGTATGTGTTGGCTCTGGAGAAGGAAGGTCTGTCACCGGCTTCCGTTAGCAGAAATATAGCAGCGATAAAAGCCTTTCTGCTCTATCTGATTAAGCATCAGATCATCACTGCGGATCCATCCGAACGGATTAAACCACCAAAGGTTCAGAAGAAGACTCCTCAGATCATCAAGTCAGATCTGGTGAATCAATTACTGCTGCAACCGGATACCAGTACCCGCAAAGGAATTCGGGATCTGGCGATGCTGGAGCTCTTATATGCTACCGGAATTAAGGTTTCCGAGCTTATTGCAATGAAAACCTCGGATATCAATTTGTCCAGTCGATTTATTACCTGCGGTGAGCCAAGAGAACGAAATATTCCCTTTGGTAAATCAGCAAAATTAGCCTTGGCTGCTTATCTGGAGATCAGGGAAGAGAGTTTTAATAAGAAACATAATGATTTCTTATTTCTGAATGCTTCCGGTGAACCGTTAACAAGACAGGGTTTATGGAAGATACTGAAAGCCTATGCGAAGAAGCTGGGGATGGAAGAGATTAACCCGAATTCAATCCGGCATTCCTTCGCAGCACATCTCTTAGAGAATGGGGCAGATCTAAGCAGTGTTCAAGAATTTCTGGGACATTCGGATATTACCACAACACAGTTGTATCTGACTCATAGCTTTAAGAATAGTCGTGAAGTCTATATGACAGCCCATCCAAGAGCATAATCTCAAAGTTACAGGATAGATCGAAAAAAGGACTACATAATTCCAATACGCTCAGATTATCTGACACCATATTAATGTGAATGCAACAGTCGAACGGTAAAGTTCACCGTTAGCCTCACAATGAAATAGTGTTTGACGATTCAAGCCGGATGGAAAATATGTGGTCCTTTATTATTTACGTTATTCTAACTGACTTTAACAAGGATATGAATGAGATTTCTCGTTTTAACTGACATACTAGATACTGTCGGCAATGGTGTATATCAATTTCTCAGAATCTGCCCATCCAAGGCAAGGATCGGTGATGGACTTACCGTAAATATGTTCCTGTACCTTCTGGCTTCCGCCTTCAATATAACTTTCAATCATAACACCCTTCACCATATTAGCGATATCGGGGGATAATCTGCGGCTATGAAGAACTTCCTTCACGATTCGTACCTGCTCCATATATAACTTATTAGAATTGGCATGGTTTGCATCTACAATGATCGCCGGGTTCATTAGATCACGTTCATTGTACATGGACACCAGGAGATTAAGATCTTCATAATGATAGTTCGGCAGAGATTGTCCATGCTTATTCACAGCTCCTCGGAGAATGGTATGAGCCAGAGGATTACCGGAGGTGTTCACTTCCCAGGTGCGATATAAGAAAGTGTGACTTGCCTGAGCAGCTACTACCGAATTCAACATTACTGAGAAATCACCACTGGTGGGATTCTTCATACCGGCAGGAACATCCATTCCACTGATGGTTAGGCGGTGCTGTTGATCCTCAACGGAACGTGCTCCGACTGCAACATAGGAGAGGATGTCCTCTACATAAGGCCAATTCTCCGGATAGAGCATCTCATCTGCAGCAGTAAGTCCACTTTCGGCAATTGCACGTAGATGCATCTTTCTCATGGCGATCAAGCCTTCCTGAAGATCCGGTTCCTTCTCCGGGTCAGGCTGATGTACGATACCTTTATAACCTTCACCGGTTGTCCTAGGTTTATTCGTATATATTCTCGGGATCAGTAATAACTTCTCCTGAACCTTCTCCTGAACCTTAGCCAGACGAGAGATGTAGTCACAAACAGCATCCTCATTATCTGCTGAGCAGGGGCCGATAATTACCAGAAACTTAGGGCTGGCACCGGTTATGATATCCTTTATCTGTTTATCCCGTTCTTTCTTACAGAGAACATCGCGTGCGGGCATTGGATACGCTCTGACCAGTTCTTCGGGCGAAATAACTTCCTTCAAAAATTTAAAACTCATAGTATCAATCTCCCTCGTTTTATGTTGATTTATTTTATCCTTTTTTTATAGGTTCGTCAATCATATTATACCGAATAATGTATAAATTTTCATTGATGTGAAAAAATGTGTAAAGTAGACCGTTGATATATCAAGACTCACAATTAATATATATTCTGATCCATGAATTTATTATCATTGTATCAAGTTTACGAATTATTACGAAAAAAATCTGAAAGAAGGATAGGCTTTTACCATCAATTGTTATATAATACTAGTGTGAAGAAGGACATCTTCATACAGAAAGAACAACGAAGTTTGCACATTGGAGTAAACTCCTTGTTCTTACGGTTTTTTTGAGCTCTGCATCGAAGAGTTCTTTACCGCTTGATTCGTTAAGTTGGCAATTCCTATGGATAGAAAGGCAAGGTGTTGTTTATGAAAATGTATGATTTAATTAATAAGAAGAAAAACAAAGAAATAATGACCACGGCTGAAATAGAATTTATTATTGAAGGTTTTACGGATGGTTCTATACCGGATTATCAGATGTCAGCATTTCTGATGGCGGTATGTTTAAACGGAATGAATCATGAGGAAACAGCCGCACTTACGGTTGCGATGGCGAAGAGCGGCGATATTCTTGATTTATCTGCGATTCATGGAGTGAAGGTGGATAAGCACAGCACCGGTGGTGTTGGAGATAAGACTTCTTTGGTATTGAGCCCGATGGTCGCTTCTCTTGGAATTCCGGTTGCAAAAATGTCCGGTCGAGGACTCGGACATACCGGAGGAACGATTGATAAGCTTGAGAGCTTCCCCGGATTTTCAACGTCGATATCTTCTGAGCAATTTATTGAGAATGTGAACCGGGTGAAGATGGCTATTGTAGGACAGACACCCAATCTGGCTCCGGCGGATAAGAAAATATATGCGCTCCGGGATGTAACCGCTACGATTGATAATATTTCACTGATTGCCGGAAGTATTATGAGTAAGAAAATTGCCTCAGGTGCAGACGTTATAGTACTCGATGTCAAGACCGGTAGCGGTGCATTTATGAAGACCTTTGAGGAGTCTCTTGCATTAGCGCAAGAGATGGTTCAGATCGGTACAATCGCAGGCCGCAAGACCTTTGCAGTTATAACGGATATGAATCAACCATTAGGTAATGCAGTCGGTAATACCTTGGAGGTTATGGAAGCAATCGATACTTTACGAGGGGAAGGACCAAAGGATCTGCTGGAGGTTAGTATCACTTTAGCTGCCTATATGCTGGTGGGTGCAGAGATTGCCAAGGATGTAGAAGAAGCAAAAGTGATGCTTTACAAGACCATCGAGGATGGAAGTGCTTTGAATAAGCTGGCTGAGTTCATTCAGGCTCAAGGTGGTGACAGTAAGCCGGTTTATGATACCACCTTATTCCAGAAGGCTAGTATAGCT
>JAGFXQ010000007.1 GCA_017861355.1 Bacillota bacterium | reverse complement strand
ACTGTTTTTTATCTTCTTCTGTCACTGTACCCTCGAAAGAGGATAATGATTTACCAATCATCTGATTCTGCACTTTTGACTGCTTATCCACAATGACGCAACTAATGATGATAACTATGATACCTATAATTATTAGTGCTATTTCTATTGGGCTCATAATTTTTTACTCCTGCTTATGTTTTTAAATCAAAATATCAATGCCACCTTTTTTGGGTGTACTTTTTGGATCTTTTGATTCTTTCTTATCTTCATTTTCCTTCTTTTTGCTGCCGGAACCGGTGTATTGACCATTACCCTTTTCCCTCGCATCATAATTGTATTCATCTTTTTCTGTTTTCGTCGTCTCAACCGGTTTCTTTTGCTCGTGCTCCACCAAGTTCTGAAAATTCTTACTTAACTGTTCCTGCGCATGCTGTGCTCTTTGCGCATCTATATGTCTGATCTGCGTAGCCTCTTGGGCTCTGATTACTTCGATCGGTCCTACCGACATACTTTTTCCTCCCTGCCTAATACAATATTGATCTTTATGTAGTTGTCCTGGATTGCTTCAACAGAGGGTGTACCCAATCACATTTTCTACATTAATGGAACTACTTTGATATCAGCCCTGTCTCGGACAAATTTACTATGATGTGTCTCTTCTCGGACAAAGTGAATGACATTTGATATCACCAGCTTGGTTCCCGGATATACAATATCGGATACCTTGATCGAACCGGAAGAATTATTGTCAACATCGATTCTTAATTCCTCATAACGTCTTCTGGCTTCTTTGATCTGGGTTTCAAGCATAATATTGTTCTGGGTTACCTGCTTTAAGTATTCCATCTTTTCATCGTTAATCTGTGCTCCGGCAGATAATTTTTTGCGAAAAAGGATCAGAGCTTGTGCCAGTCGTTCTTTGTCTGCCAGCATGGTAGCAATTCTCTTCTCAAGCTCGCGAAATTCTTCCAGTACTCTGGGATCAATTCCTACCTCTAACAAGGTAGACGTTCCCATCTGAGAACCTGCGGTTTTTACAGAAATCATAGTACCGGAGCGAATCTCACCTCCGGTTACGAAACCTCTCTTACCGCCAACAATAATATCGCCTTTCGCCGACACTCTACTGTGAAGAACAGATTCTGTTGAAACATATCCTCCAGCTATTACTTCGGCATTTTCGATGAATTTCGTTATAATATTACCGTTTGCTTTTAAAATTCCTTTATTCATACCCTGCATACCGCGCTTCAGAACGATTTGTCCCCCAGCTTCGATATAAGCACCTTCAACAACACCATTTACCTCAATATCACCTTTTGCTCTTACCGAAAATCCGGTGATAACATTACCTCGAACCACGACATTTCCTTCATATTCAATATCGCCGGTGGAAGCATCTACATCAGCATGGACTTCATAAGTATCTGAGACGAAAACCCGATTATCAACCAGACTTACGTGACCATCCACAGAGGAGAACATATTTATTCCATCTTCTGACACATATATTTTGTTACCATGTCTTAAAATACGGTTATTTACCTTATTCGGTCGTATCATTACTCCACACACATCAATGCCGGGTTTTCCCTGATCCATTGGTGTCAGTGTAGCTAATAATTGATTTTTATGACAATGACTGATCATATCTAATTGATGGAAATCAACCGATCCATCATCATTACGCTTCGGTTTCAGGGTAAGGTCGGTATTAAAATGATAAGTAATAGCAGCATCATGACCCTGCACCGCAGGTGTAGCCTTTGCTAATATATAATCCGTACAATATTTTCTATCCTTCAAAAACTCCATAATAGAGTTCTCATCTAAACCATACTTTACTCCTGCACGCACTAAGGAAGCGACAATCTCATCCTTCATCATCAGATGTCCGTTATTCGACGGCGGATAAAATCTCGCTTTTGCATACATACGATCCTCAGATAGCTCTACTTTAATCAGTTCGTCGATGGTATACACCGGATTGATTGATATCTTTATTTCTGTAACTTCCTTTAGGTCAGTGAGTGCTCGACTAATCGCAACCTTATCATATTCATATATTTTACGATCAATAAGGTAACTGCTGATTTCGTCATAGAAAACTGCTTCTCCTCCTTGTTCTGCATCATAGATTTTCAAATAGGTACCATCCTGCTTAATCACTATTTGAAAATAACCGTTTCTACCACTCATACTTCTCCTCCTAAAGTTCTTTCCTTCCCCAAGGAAAATCAAAAAATGATGTTTATCCGTCTGTTACCGTTTAAGCAGATACTATCTCACTCTACTAGTTCATGGTGAATAGTTCAAGATTACTTCCTAGCCGAACTTTCATCTTCTGCAATGCTTTTGTATGTAATTGGGAAATACGTGATTCTGTCACCTCAAGAATTCTACTTATTTCCTTTAAAGTTAATTCTTCATAATAATAGAGCACAATAACCTTCTTTTCTTTCTCCGTTAATGTCTCAAGGGTTTTTACTAAAACATCCTTCAGCTCTTGTTTCTCCAAAATCTTATCTGGCTGATCAAAATCTGCCGTCAGGCTCTGCTCCACCTTTGTTTCCGCACCCTGCTCCATGAACTCATCCAAGGAAACGATATTCGTCACCTTAGTCTGATTCTGCCATGTTTCCAATTCATCTACGGATATCTCTAATTCCATAGCAACTTCTTCATCACTGACAATCCTGCCATGTTTTTGTTCCAGGCTTTGATAAGCCAAATCAATTTTTCTTTGTTTCTGTCTTATACTCCTGGGAATCCAATCCATCTTACGGATCTGATCCAGAATCGCGCCCCGGATTCGAAGCGAAGCATAAGTCTCAAACTTAACACCCTTGGAATAATCGAATTTGTCAACTGCATCAATCAATCCAAAGGTACCATATCCAACCAAATCGTCATATTCTACATTGTATCCGAGATACATACTAAGGCGACCTGCTACCAGCTTCACTAAGCCTGCATATTCAATTATTATTTTCTCCTGAAGCTCGGGGGTCTTTTTCTTAGAATAATCTTCCCAAAGCTTTTGTTTACCTTCAGCGTTCATAGTACCTCCAAAAACTTTTATGTTGTTTTATGCAGAAACTATTTTATCTTAGCGCCTGGCCCTGCTTCCCCCGGCTCTTCCTCTTGGGTACCTTCTGCCTCTTCTTCTAGTATTTCGTCACCCTTCTTTGGCGCATTGACCACTGTTCTTACGATAATTGCTTTTATGATTAATCCAACAAAATAAAAAATAACCAGTACAAGGAGTAATCTTTGCAAGCCATCATTGACTTTAACTTTATTTATAATATTTATTATGCTGGTTATTGCTCCGGCTAACAGCATAACGATTGCCGGTATATACCTCTCCCGCATCAGATCACCAACTATTCTTTTATAAAATTTTGCGTTCTTTACCTACTGATTTAATCAGTAGAGAACCATTCTCGGGATAGAATTCGATGGTTCTTCCATAATTTGCTCCGGTGTCCTCCGCTTTAATGCTGATACCGAGCTGTGCAAGCTTGATCTTCGTGGCCTCAACATTACGTTCACCAATTCTCATCATATCGCTATTGTTACCAAAGGCGAACATCTGAGCACCACCGGCTATTTTTGCGATCAGCACCCTACGGTCGGCACCAATTTCCATCATCCGCTTGATCAATAAATCAATACCGGTATCTGCAAATTTTGCTTTATTATCATTATTAAGTATTTTTGTACTGTCTGGCAGCATTACGTGAACCATACCGGCGATTCTTCGTATCGGATCATATAGTATAATTCCAACGCAGGATCCCAAACCCAATGTCGTTATAGCATTTGGTGAGACACATACGTTTAAATCTGCCATCCCTACTTTTATCATTTCGTTCATGTACTCACCCTATAATCCTAACGAAGTAAGAATTGCTCCATATGAATCTACAGTCGGTATTAAGATAAAATATCCATTCACCGCTTTATCATCATCAACAAATTCAGTTTCAATAAGTAATGCTTTATCTCCAATTTTGCCAAACTCAATTGCGGGCACACTTAAGATTGCTCCCGCCATATCAATTGCCATATATGGAACACTAGCTGTAATCAGAATACTTGTTAAAGTTGACAGGGAGGACAGATAAGCACCGGCAATGATATTACCTATTTCGTTTAAAGCGGATAGTTCCATTTCACTAAATTCCAATGAAGTATTGTTTCCATCACACATTAAGGAATTGACCAGATGTCTCGCGGCAGCCATGTCCATCATAAACATCATCATTCCCTCAATCTGCCCTTCCAGGGTAAACAAAATTCCGACTACTAAGTTCTCAGCACCGCCAACGATGTCGGACAGTTCCTTAAACTCCAGTAAATCAACCTTGGGTACCTTCATATCGATTTTTGAATTTATCATTTGGGATAGCGCAGTTGTAGCATTCCCTGCACCAATGTTACCAATCTCTCTTAGAACATCATATTGCATATTATCAAGTTGATTCAAATCTAACTGGGACACTGTCTCTGCACCTCACTAAAAATTATTTTCATTAATCCACATACCCAACTATCTATGACTATTGTAGAAATCTATTGTTCTTTTTCGATTATGATCGAGGGAACACTCAGAAGATTAATCAGTTCATTGCCGTATTTACCAATACCGATGCTATAATTTGCTTTCTCATCCTTATCATCATAGGTCATTTTTTCAATAGAATCCTGCTCCAGAGTGACAACTTCTCTCACTTCATCCACGATCAGTCCTACCGGTGCTGCTCCGCTTTCGGGACGCACAATGATAATTCTTGATTTTGAAGTATGGGCTGCTTCGTCCATTCCTAATTTGTTGCGAAGACTCAGTACCGGAACAATTTCACCTCTTAAATTGATAACACCCTTAAAGAATGACTGAGACTTTGGAATTCTGGTAATGCTCTGCATTACGATGATGTTATCTATGTATTTGATATCAATACCAAACTGACCTTTATTAAGATATGCTATAATAAATTGCTTTGTTTCTGCCATATCTACGCACCCCCTATACTAAAGAATTGACATCAAGAATTAAAGCTACCTCACCATTACCAAGGATTGTAGCACCACTGATAATCTTATGGCTCTTGATATACTTACCAATTGACTTGATTACTATTTCTTGTTGTCCGATTAATTCATCCACTACCATTCCGGCAAGTCTCTCACCCTTCTTTACTATAACCACTAATAACTCCTCAGGAGCTACCTCGCGATTTTTACAATGAAGGAGATTACCTAAGCGGATAATAGGTACTACAGTTCCTCTTAAGTTAATGACTTCTTTACCCTGAATCGTCTTAATATCAGTAACCGGAATATCCTCTATAGTCTGAATACTTCCAAGAGGCAATGCGTATTTCTCATCACCGATGATAACCATAAGTGATTGGATAATAGCTAGTGTTAAAGGCAGGCGGATAATGAAATTTGAACCCTCGCCAAGCTTTGTTTTTGCCTCGATCTCACCACCAAGAGCTTCAATCTTAGTCTTAACAACATCAAGACCAACACCACGACCGGAAACGTCAGTTATCTGCTCCGCAGTGGAGAAGCTAGGCTGGAATAAGATATCAATGATATCCTTTTCTGTCATTCTCTGTGCCTGTTCTTCTGTGATGCTTCCCTTTTCGATCGCTTTTCTCTTAATCTTCTCTGTATTGATACCAGCGCCATCATCTCTTACTTCGATTACTACATTATTACCATCCTGATATGCATCGAGATAAATTGAACCGGTGGAATTCTTACCGGCTTTTTCTCTGTCGGCATTACTCTCTAAGCCATGATCAGCAGCATTACGAAGTAAATGCATCAAAGGATCACCAATCTCATCTATTACAGTTCGGTCAAGCTCTGTTTCTTCACCGGTCATATATAATTCCATTTCCTTCTCAAGCTTCTTAGAAAGATCACGGATCATTCTGGGAAAACGATTAACAACACTCTCAATCGGAACCATTCTTGTTTTCATAACAGATTCATGAAGATTTGTAGTTACTCTCTCTAAGTATTCGATCTGCTCATGGAAGTTATTATCTGTCATGATTTCTTTTTCACTGCTGATCGAAATAAGACCATTCTTCGCAATAATAAGCTCACTTACCAGATTCATAAGTACATCCAGCTTATCAATATCAACACGAACCGAGCGGTTTGCTACCGGCTTCGCTGCTTGCTTTGCTGCAGGTGCATTACCTGCTTTCAGAGAATTAGCTTCTTTTGCGGACTGAGGCTGAGCCGATGCTGCCTCATCCTGCTTCAAGATAGCAGTATAGCTTTCTACTTCTGCACTTGGTAATTGAATAAATCCTGCAACAACTTCCTTTACTTCGGATACATTGGAAGCAACTTTAATCAGCTTCTCGGGACTCTCCTTAGTAATAATGAATGCAGAATAATCATAATCATATTTCTCATCTTCCAAATCCTGCGCACTCGGATTGAGTTTGATAATCTCACCAAATTCTTCCAAGGTACGATTAACCATGAATGCTCTAGCACCCTTCAGTACACAGTATTCATGAATGTATACAGTAACACCGATTACGTTAAGGCCGAGCATTCCGGCCTTTACCATTGCCTTCTTCTCATGCTCTTCTATCTTAACATTCAGATATTTCAGCTTATCATCCACAACCGCCTGTGCTGTGGGTGTAATCACTTCCTTTGCTGTCTCAGCTGCCTTAGGAGTCGGAGCCTGTCCCAGTCCTTCGTTAAGAATATTATTCAAAGCATTGATAATTTCCTCATTATCATCTTCGCCTTCATTTGCTTCCGATTGAATATTACTCAGATAATTCTCAAGTGCATCCAAACCCTTGAATAAAACATCCACCAACGATGAGGAAGCCTTCATCTTACCGTTTCTGATCTCGGAGAACACATTCTCCATATCATGGGTTAATCTCTGCATTCTCTTATAGCCCATCGTTCCGGCCATACCCTTCAGGGAATGGGCAGCTCGGAAAATTTCATTGATGGTATTTTCATTTTCGGGTTCACGTTCCAGAATCAATAAATGCTGATTTAAGCTCTGCAAATGTTCTTTTGTTTCTTCAATAAATATCTCTAGGTATTGACTTACGTCCATTTAACACACCCCCACATTCTTTATAATGGCATTCGATACTTCGTTTAATGCAACTACTTCATCTACGAGTCCGGCATCCTTAATAACCTTAGGCATTCCATATACAATACTCGACTCTTCGTTCTGTGCGATTACATAAATATTTTGTCTCTTATTCAATTGAGATATACCGACGGTTCCGTCACCGCCCATTCCTGTGAGAACTACGCAGGTGATTTGACTAAAATCCGTATCCACCAACGATTCATACATAATATCCGCACAAGGTAATAATCCGTGTCTTGCCGGTTCCTGTGAAATCGAGATACGATAGGTTTGATTGTCTTGCTTCTTTAACCTCATCTGGTATCCGCCTTTCGCAATATACACAGTTCCCTTTCTTAAGATATCCCCATCCTCCGCCTCTTTCACTGTCAGAGGACTTAATTCATTCAGACGGTCTGCTAAGGATTTCGTGAAGCCACCGGGCATATGCTGAACAATCAGCATACCGGCATCCAGATTCTCCGGCAGATTAGGGATGACACTGTGAAGAGCCTTCGGTCCTCCGGTAGAGCAGGCAAGTGCAATAAGCTTATTTGCTCCCTGAGGTACCATACCGGATGCTTTCTTATGTCCGGCATCTTTAACAGCTTGAACTTCTGTCTTAACTTGTTTCAGTAATTTTTCTTCTTTGATTGCGGTTGATTTTACAGTAGAAGACGCCGCCTTAGTCGCAGTTGTAAGACATTCCAACAATCGATCCGAGAAAATATTGCTTTTAACTTCGATGAAGCTTTCCGGCTTAGTTACAAAATCAAAGGCTCCAAGCTCTAAAGCACGAATTGTCTCTCGTGCTTCTTTTTTTGCAATGGTACTTACGATAATAACGGTTGCTTTGATTCCTTTTTGCTTTAAGGCTTCGAGTAATTCCAATCCGTTCATCTTAGGCATATTAATGTCTAACAATACAGCATCAAAATCCTTGCCTCTGCTCTGCAAAAGTTCTAAGCCTTCTAAACCGTTTACCGCAACCTCGGTTGCCTGGTACCGCTCATCTGAATTAATTATATCAGAGAGTACCCTTCTCATAAGTGCAGAGTCATCTATTATTAAAATATTTTTCTTCATTATATGATACATACCTCCGTAATGGTGTAAAAAGTAACCCAATTCAACACAATACCGGGTACTAAAATACACATGTGATCTAATCCTGCAGTATTCTTAGCTCTTATCATTTCTTCTGCGTTTCCGTTCCTGTTCGAATATGTACCTAATCAGAGTTTCTCGGTCACGCTGCATAATATCAATAAATTCAACTCTGTGCTCATAAATTCCGGTTCTGGTCAAAATTCGGTTTGAAGAGATAACATTAGCCGAAAGTACAAGTTTTTTTAGTTCACCACCGGATTCGAAGTCAAGTTTGATTCGAAGCTTGTCACCGGAATTATGAAGCCGCTCTGAATTAAATTTTGCTCCTCCTCCACTCAGATCAGTAACCGAAGCTGAGATCCATGCCCGATTTAACTGGGCTAATTTTCGCTTTGTTTCTGCCTGCTCTTCTGGCTTTGCAAATTGCTCGGAACTAAGTCTTCTTTCGAGTAATTCTTCTTCTATAGTAATCGGTCTGTATTCAATATCATGAATACATTCTAATCGGAAATATTGTCTTCTCTGAAACTTCTCCAGATTTGTAACAATCCGAACCGTCGTTATTATTGTCTTATTATCTTTAAGATTGTTCAGCACCATACTGTTACACTGATATAAACCTTTGTCAGTATAAAAACAAAGGCTGAAATTCTCGCCAACCGGAAGAGGGATGGTTCTACCCAACACAATTGGTGCAGCAATATTCAATACATCCGCGTCTACAAAATCAACCAATTGGCTTACAAGTATCCTTGCACCAAGAACCGGTTTGCCGCCTCGACCAAGCGGTTTAACATCTATCTTATCCCCTAAAGATAATACTTCGCGAAGCATGATTCCACCCCCAGTTTCATATACCCTTGTTTGTAATTCTAACTTAACAAACCAACTCTTTGCGTTAGTTTGTGCCGAGGAAGACGCAGGCACAAACTATGTGGTATAAAAATTGATTTTGATTTTTACACTATTACTTTTTAATACGTGAACGAAGTAAATTAGTAAATAATTGAGCTATTCCTTTTTTTTGATGCATATTGCTTGTCTCATTCTCACATAGAATATCTGCGAAAGAAGTAAGGGTCAATGAGAATTGTGAGTTCGGATATAAAGCAATGGCAGGCTTCTGTCTCATTACAGCCTTTGATACACTGCTGTCCTGAGGAAGCGCTCCCAGATATTCCAGCTTCAGATTAAGAAATTTGTTGACGACTAAGCTAAGCTTATCATATAACTCCTTACCATCCTCATGATTATCGATTCGGTTTGCTACCATCTTAATTACCGTGTCCTGAAGTGACACGTCAGTTTTCCTGTTCAGTGTCTTAAGCAAGGCATACGCATCGGTAATTGAGGTCGGCTCAGGGGTAGCGATTAAAAGTACCTCCGTACTCGCAGCAACAAATTCCAGAACAGAATCTGCAATTCCTGCTCCGGTATCGATAATTATTATATCGGCGCGTTCATCCAATTCCACCAGTTTTTGTATTAAATATACAATTTGATCCTTTGACAGATTTGTTAGTTCCTGTATACCGGATCCTCCGGAGATAAAACCGATATTTTCCGGGCCTTCTGTAATAATATCGTTTAAAGATTTACCACGAAACATCAAATCAGCCAGGTTATATTGCGGTCTGATTCCTAACATAACTTCAACATTCGCCAATCCAAAATCCGCATCCAATACGATAACGCGGTTCCCTAACCTACTCAGAGCAATCGCCAAATTTACCGAAATGCTTGATTTGCCCACGCCTCCCTTACCACTTGTTACCGTGATAACTCTTGCCATGCGTCTGGGGGCAGACTGCTCTTTTACCATTTTTCTTAACTTCTCTGCCTGATCCATATTATTGCCCCCTTAATAGTTGCTTAGCAATATTCTGAGCGTCCACTCTGGTGATATCATCAGGTACATTCTGGCCAAAGGTAGCATAAGATAAAGGTGCGTCCGTCAGCATCCTGATGTTGAACAAGTTCCCGATTGTACTGGTTTCATCCAGCTTAGTAAAAATAAGATTATAATTAAGAATTTCAGAATAAGCTTCTGTTATTTTTATCAAATCACGATACTTAGTCGTAGCGCTCAGTACCAGATAGATTTCTCTTTCATCCTCGGGAATCGAATTAATTAATACCTCAATGTCATCCCGTTGTTCCTTGCTGCGATGTGATCTACCGGCTGTATCAACGAATACGATATCATAATCTGCAAATTCCTCTTTTGCCTGCAGCATCTCGTCCTCAGAATAGATCACCTTCAAAGGAATTCCTAAAATATTCGCATATGTCCTCAACTGATCCACTGCAGCGACACGATAGGTATCTGCCGTTAGAAACGCAACCTTAGCCTTCTCAGTCATTTTGAACTTGGAAGCAATTTTTGCTATCGTCGTTGTCTTACCTACGCCCGTAGGTCCGATAAAGAACACAAATTTCGGTGTTTTTCCGATAATCTCAATCATCTTCGGCTGTCCAAGCTTTAAGATTATCTTCTGATAAATGCTGGCAAGAATGTTATCCATGGAAGCATCCTTCTTCAGATTGCCTTCGATTTCACCAATGATCTGATTCGCATACTTCTCATCAACCTCGTTATTCACCAATTGGTTATAAATCAATTGAATACAAGCCAGATTCTTATTGGCCTCAACCGATTTTACATCGTCTTTCTCCAAACCCTGCTTTTCTTTCTCATTCATCTGTTTTTCAATCAGGTTTTGAAGATCATTCAGCTTGGCTTCAATGGCAGATGGTGCGGAAGAAGAGATATTACCCGGTTGAAACATCTGTCTGTTCACCGGCTCATCATCATAGATGATATCCGGAAGAATCTGCTTACGCTGCGGCATAGCAGGTGACTGTGACTTCACCTTATCATTCTTATATGTAATGTTTTCATCCAATGCAGCAGTTATTTCTACAACCGGTTTACGAAACATCCGATATATTCCTTTGGGCGAAATCGTCTTGATGTTCATGACAATAGCATCCTTACCAAGCTCTTCCTTGGCAAGCATGATTGCTTCTGTTTCTGTACTTGCTTGAAATTTTTTGATAATCACTATACTGTCACCATCCCCACTGACTGTAATTCGACATTTGAATCGATTTCATTATATGATACAACTATTAAATCCTTAAAATAATCCTGTGTCAAGCGTTTAAAATACATTCTTACGATCGGAGAGGTAATTATAATTGGATTCTTACCTAAATCCTCTAATTTGTGCAATTCCGTCTGAACCGATTCGATAATCTCTCTGGTCACACCCGGATCAAGCGACAGATATGCTCCCTGCTCTGATTGCTTTACCGAACCCATAATCTCCTGCTCCACCTTCGGATCCAAAGTAACTACACTGGTCATTTCCCCGGAAGGAAAATACTTATTTGAGATTGCTCTCTTTAGGTTTTGTCTGACGTATTCCGTTAGTACATCGGTATCATGAGTCGTCGTAGCATAATCAGCTAAGGTTTCAAAGACTGTTACAAGGTCACGGATCGAGATCCCTTCCCGAAGTAGATTCTGAAGAACCTTCTGTATCTCACCGATATTAAGCAGCTTAGGCACCAATTCGGAGATAAGTGTCTGATTTGCTTCTTGAATATTATTAACCAAACTCTGTACATCCTGTCTGGTAAGTAATTCATGAATATGACTGCGGATGACTTCAGTCAAATGAGTCGCAATAATCGAAGGAGGATCTACAACGGTATAACCCAGTGTTTCCGCTCTTTCTCTCTGATTCTCAGTAATCCAGATCGCCGGCAAATGGAATGATGGCTCGAAGGTCGGAATTCCGGTTATCTCTTCCTCTACATAGCCCGGGTTCATCGCCATATAATGATCGAAGAGAATCTCTCCCTCGCTAACCTGAATTCCTTTGATTTTGATTATATATTGGTTTGGATTAAGCTGTATGTTATCCCTTAAACGAATCATGGGAACTACACAGCCAAGTTCAAGTGCCACCTGTCTTCGGATTAATACAACACGATCAAGTAGGTCACCGCCTTGATTTGTATCAGCCAGAGGAATAATACCATAACCAAATTCCAATTCAATCGGGTCAACCTGTAATAAAGATACCACATTCTCCGGTTTTCGAATCTCACTCGCTGCTGCTTCCTCTGAGGATACTTCATGCTCAATAGCGGCAACCTCGACTCTCGAAGCAATCATTCTTCCGGAGATAATAAATGTCAGACCATAGGCAATAAATAGCAGATCATTCAGCGGAGTAAAGAGACCGAAAGCAATCATACTGCCGCCCACCATATAAAGCGCTTTGGGGATGGAGAAAAGCTGTCTCATCAGCAAATCGCCAAAGTCTGCTTCCTTGGATACCTTCGTTACAAGAATACCGGTTGCAAGTGATATCATCAGAGATGGAATCTGGCTGACCAGACCGTCACCGATGGTTAGTACAGCAAAATGTTCGAAGGCATCCATTGCAGGCATTCCCATATAGAGTACACCCATAATAGTACCACCGACCATATTAATAATCGTTATGACGAGACCTGCTATCGCATCACCCTTAACGTACTTCGTAGCACCATCCATAGAACCGAAGAATGCTGATTCCTCCTGGATTTTCTCACGACGAGCTCTCGCTTCTGCATCCGTGATTGCTCCTGTATTTAAGTCCGCATCGATTGCCATCTGTTTACCGGGCATCGCATCCAGGGTAAACCTTGCAGTTACCTCTGCCACACGCTCAGAACCCTTATTGATAACCATAAACTGAACTAAGATTAAGACAATAAAAATGATAATACCGATAACCAAATTACCACCACCGACAAACTGGCCAAAGGTGGTAACGACATTACCGGGTTCACCGGTCATCAGTATCAATTTCGTACTGGATACATTTAGGGAAATACGAAATATTGTCGTAAACAGCAAAATCGTCGGGAATGCCGACATATTAAGAACTTCCTTCGTAAACATCGCATTGAACAGTATTACCATAGCTATGGATATATTTAATGCCAGTAATACGTCCAGCATGAAGGAAGGCATCGGAATTATCAAAAATACGATTGCAGATAGCAGGAACAATCCGACAATCAGGTCATTTCTCTTCATAGTTACCTCCAGTGTTGACCACTACTACTTATCTATTACGTCATAATTAAACTGCTTTATTTTTAAGCCCGTATACATAGGCTAGAACTTCCGCTGTCATCTGATAAAGCTCCGGAGGAACCTCCGCTCCAAGCTCCACATTGTAATATAGCATTCTTGCCAGTGGTTTGTTTTCCACTATTTCTATATTGTTTTCTTTTGCTACTTCTTTGATCTTCTGAGCGAGATAATCTGCTCCCTTAGCAATCAGAACAGGTGCTTCGCTGGAGGACTTATCATATTTAATCGCTGCTGCAAGATGCGTCGGATTCGTGATGACAACATCTGCTGTTGGTAATGACTGCATCATTCTTCTCTGAGATGCCTCACGCATTCTGGCACGGATCTTGTTCTTAATCAGCGGATCACCCTCTGAGTTCTTATACTCATCCTTTACTTCCTGCTTTGACATTTTCATGTCTTTTTTGAACTTCATCTTCTGATATAGCAGATCACCGAAACCAATGATCAAAAAGATCATGCTGGCACGAAGCCCCAGGTCCAGAACCAGATTACCCACTAGTAGTATTGCTTGTTCCAACTTCATATCATAGAGTACGAATAAGAGTTGCCATTCATCCTTCAATGTATTATAAGCCAGATAGCAGATAACGATAATTTTTATAAGCTCGATGCTCAGTTCAACCATTTTGTCTTTTGATAGAATCTTCTTAAAACCACTGATTGGATTCATATTCGAAAATTTGGGTTTTAAAGGTTTACCGGATATCTTCCATTTTACCTGGAATAGTACAACCACAAAAGTTACAAGTATTGTTGTTATAAATACCGGAATACAAATCTGAATCACAGTAAAAATCATATCGCTTAAAATATTACTGGCAACCGCTATATTAAACTCTTCTCTTGAAATTTTATCAATATTTCCAAAGATTTTAAAAAAGCTTTTCATAAAGCCATCATTAATGTATCCAACAAAGACCTTGATCACCATAAAAAATGTGGCAAGACCGGAAGCTGTGATCAGCTCCTTACTTCTTGCTACCTGGCCTTCCATTCTGGCATCATTCAATCTTTTGGAGGTGGCATCCTCTGTCTTGTCAGCACCTTCCGCAAAGTATTGCAGATGATAAGGAAGTCGATATATGGCATGAGGCATATGCTCTTCTACAATCATCCTATCCCTTCCCTTTCGCTAATACTCTCATTCTTTGCCAACGATTCTATCTTAACATTTGGATTGAATTTTGCAGCATATCCTTCATCTTATTGAAGATAAAGTCAGCAACACCGGGGATTAGCTCCATAATCATGGCTAATACAATCAGTCCGACAAAAATCTTTAACTGCATTCCAATAACAAACATGTTCATCTGAGGTGCAATCTTTGCAAGAATTGCAAGTATCGCATTTACTACTAGAATTGCCGCAAATATCGGGAGTACGATACGAAAACCAATGATAAAATAATCCGTAATAAATTCTACCATCAATTTATAGAGATTCGGATTAAAATTTACTTTTCCTATCTCAATAACTTGAAAGGAATCAATAATAGCCCTTAAAAAATAATGATGTAAATTTGTTATAAACATCATTAGTAACACTAAATAACCATAAAGATTAGCTGTGATTGTTGTCTGAATGCTTGTTACCGGATCAATTTCACTGACCATGGAAAAACCGATCTCCATATCGATAATCTGACCTGCAAAAGCAAGAATCTGGTAAGCAATATTCGCAAAAAGTCCCATGATAGCTCCGGCAAGTGCCTCTTTCGCTACAAGGACCGCAAAGCCTATCACTCCGGCATATTCAGGTGTGGCATAAGGAACTGAATAGAAAAGAATTGCGGCTAAAAAGATAGATAAACCGGTTTTCACACGAATCGGTACATTTCTTAAAGAAAAGAACGGAGCCGTAAAGACATATCCGGTGACCCTCACAAGTATTAATAACATAAAATCAAAATTCTCAATGGTAAAAGTCATAACGAATTGATGTAAAAGCTAAAATTAGAATATAAATCAATCATATAATCTTTTAGAGAATTCATGATCCAGCTCCCTGCAATAATAAGCACAAGAAATACGGCAATTAATTTCGGAACAAATGTGAGGGTTTGCTCCTGAATCGAGGTAACTGTCTGCAGTATACTAATAACTAAACCTACCACCAGTGATGCGAGTAGCATTGGTGCCGATGCTTTGAGTACAAGATAAACTGCTTGTCTTGCAATGTCTA
The DNA here is from genome assembly GCA_017861355.1 of Bacillota bacterium. Taxonomy (GTDB): domain Bacteria; phylum Bacillota; class Clostridia; order Lachnospirales; family Lachnospiraceae; genus Mobilitalea. The sequence goes on along the minus strand of JAGFXQ010000007.1, from coordinate 9,773 downwards.
TTATGATAGTTTCATTCATGAAAGGCCTCCTCCTGGTACATTTCAATAACCTATAGTCGATAACAGAAAGTGCCTGACTCCCACTATCTGCTGCTATCAGTAAAATGTCTGTACCAATTGTCCTATTACCAGGTTCCATCCGTCTGCCAAAATAAACAACAGTATCTTGAATGGCATTGAAATCATCGTCGGAGGTAACATCATCATACCCATGGACATCAGGGTGGACGCTACTACCATATCAATAACTATAAATGGAATATAGATCAGGAAACCAATAATAAAGGCTTTGCGTAATTCACTTATAATAAATGCAGGAATAATTACTGTAATCGGGATATCATCTGCTGTTGTAACCGTTCCCAATTTAGCGATATCCATAAACAGTCGAATGTCCTTCTCATGACCGCTTAACTGATTCAACATAAATGTGCGGATCGGTTCTACACCTGCATCAAAGGCCTCCTCCTGAGTAATTGTACCGGCAGAAAGAGGTTCTATTGCATTCGTATTAATTTGAGTTAAAACCGGAGACATGATAAAAAAAGTCAAAAACAAAGCTAAGCCTACCAACACCTGATTGGGTGGTGTTGTTGTCGTTCCGATCGCAGCTCGTACAAAATGTAACACTATGATAATTCTTGTAAAAGAGGTTACCATAATTAATATGGACGGAGCGATTGAAATTACGGTTAATACCATCAATATCTGAAGTGTCGAGGATAAACCATTGGCATCCTCATCTGTATTAAGCGTAAAATCCAGGGGTCCCATGGAACCACTAAGATTATTTTTGCTTCCTTCTGTTGTGGTCGTCACCGTGTCCTGGGCACTTTGCGCATAGGCTTTCTTACCGGGGAATAATACTAAAATGCTGACAATAAGGAGTGCTATTATGATCGCAGATTGAAAGCTTATGAATATTTTTGTACGTGTCTTCATAATTACCTGCCTTTACTCATTCTTATTCTTCAGCTTCTCAAATATCTGTTTAAAGTCTTGTTTCTCACTCGGATGGAGCTCTCTAATCATAACCTCTGACTCATCCAGCTCCGTAATATAACTGATATTGTCTTTTCCAATCGCGATTACCACATACTTATTGCCAATTTTAACAATCTGCAGTACCTTATTCGCTGTAACACGATAGGAATCGATAACTTGAAAATTGCTTTTCTTCATCTGCCCTAATTTTATACCTCCAATAAATCTGGAGGTATAATAAGCAGCAACAAGAATTATGACCAGTATCAAAACCAGGCTGATTAATTGCCCTAGACTGCCACGAGATGAAGCACCACGGGAAATATTATCCACAGCTGCACCGGTACTCGGACCGGGAGTCGGGGTTCCTATCAATTTACCCATATCAATGCTTTCCAGTAACATAACCATAGTTTTTCCTGTCATATATACTCCTTATGTCTCTGCTCATATGGCTGATTCTTTGAGTTAGTTTGTGCCAAGCGCGTCCTTTACACTTTGGTTTCGCAGGCACAAATTTTCAATTTGTGCTGTTTAGCCAACTGCTTTCTTAACAGCTTCCAGTACACGATCTGCCTGGAAAGGCTTAACGATAAAGTCCTTTGCTCCTGATTGAATGGACTCGATAACCATTGCCTGCTGACCCATCGCGGAACACATAATAACATTCGCACTGGGATCTGCTGCTTTGATCTTCTTTAATGCCTGAATTCCATCCATCTCAGGCATGGTAATATCCATCATAACTAAATCAGGCTTTGTTTCCTGATACTTATCAACAGCCTTTAATCCGTTCTCAGCCTCGCCTGCGATGTTATAACCATTCTTGGTTAAGATATCCTTAATCATCATTCTCATAAATGCAGCGTCGTCACAAATTAAAATATTTTTCGCCATATCCATTCTCCTATCTTCTTATGTTTAGATTTTTTAGTTAAGTTGCTTTTGCTTTATAATTTCTGTTACTCGGATACCGAAGGCTTCTTCCATTACAACAACTTCGCCCTTCGCAACAAATTTACCATTTACCAATACATCAATCGGTTCACCAGCAAGTCGATTTAATTCTATAATAGTACCAGGTGTAAAGTCCAGTATTTCTTTGATTGATTTACTTGTTCTGCCTAATTCTACTGTAACTTCAAGCGGCACATCCATTAATAAATCGATGTTTTCCGGCTGTACCACTCCTCCGGTCAGAGGAACAAAAGGAGCAAATTGAACCGGTTGTACATTGACATCCTGAACCGGCGGCATCATATATGGCATAGGCTGTGGCATTCCCTGTGGCGGATATCCCATATTTGCATATGGATTGTAGCCTTGGGGCATTGGTGGTGGAGCCTGCTGCTGTACAGGAGCAGGCGCAGGTGCAGCCTGTGGTTTCTTTTGAGTATTGTCAACCGGTGGTCTGGTTGGAATATCCGGTTCCATTGATGTTGCCTGAACAAACTGCTTATACAGATCCCTTGCAAAATCAAAGGGATACAGCTGCATTAACACGCTGTCAACAAGGTCGCCGATTTCCATATGAAAGGATACTCTTACAAAATTACCTTTAAGGAAATCTGCAATATTTTCACCATTCATATTATCATATAGATCCACTACCGCTGAGGTAGGAGGACTTATATTTACTCTTTTTTCAAGCATTGAAGAAATGCTTGTTGCGGCTGAACCCATCATCTGATTCATTGCCTCACTGATTGCGCTTAAGTGGAGTTCTGTAAGTTCTCCTGACGTATTAGAACCGTCGCCACCCATCATCAAATCAGTAATAATCTTAACGTCTGTTTCCTTAAGTATTAATATATTGTTACCGTCAAGACCATCTTCGTAATAAATTTGAATGAACACACAAGGCTTGTCGTAGCTATTAACGATATCCTTCCATGTCGCATACTCTACAATTGGAGTAGTAATATTAACACGCTGATTTACTAAGGAAAACAGTGTCGTTGCGGCTGTTCCCATGCTGATATTGGAGATCTCACCAATTGCATCCTTTTCAGCATCAGTTAATGTTTCTTTCACGGTATTATCCGGGGTATCCGTATTCATGCCATTCAATAACGCATTTATCTCTTCTTGAGATAGCATACCATCCATAGTCTGTTACTCCTCTCCTCTGTTTATCGATGAAATTTTTACCGCATAGGAACCTGAGGATGCACCCGGAAGAGCGGTAAATTTATCTAAGTTACCGACATAGACGGTTAATTCATCTTCTACTTTCGAATTAAGTTTTATAATATCCCCGCGCTGCATATTCATAAAATCATTTACTGATATCGTACTCTTACCGAGTACTGCGCGAATAGGAATTCTTGCTTTGGAAATAGCAATCTCGATGACATCCTTATAGGATTTATCATCACTCATCTGCATTGTAGAATACCAATACTTCGTATTCAATTTATCTATCACCTTTTCCAGGCATACATAAGGAAGACAAATATTCATCATTCCTTCAATATTGCCTATCTTCAGGTTCAATGTTACAATAGAAACCATTTCGCTCGGTGAAATAATCTGAGCAAACTGGGAATTTGTTTCAATACGTAAAAGTCTGGGCTGAAGCTGTATTACGTTTGCCCAAGGTTCGCGGAGCAAATTCGTACATATGGTAATAATACGCTCGATTATGGATAGCTCTATTTCGGAGAAATCCCGAACCTTTTCCAGTGGATATCCGCCTCCGCCAAGCATACGATCAACGATGGTATATCCCAGATTATCAGCCAGTTCTAATATTATGTTGCCTTCGAGCGGTGCAAAATCAATAATTCCTAGCAAGACCGGATTCGATAAGGCATTCGTAAACTCCGAATATTGTACAGCTTCTGAATTGATTACTTCGACCTGAACATTTTTTCTTAAATATGCTGGTAAATTAGTAGATAAAAGTCTTGCATAATGTTCGAAAATGATATTCATGGTACGAAGGTGCTCCTTGGAGAACTTGGAGGGTCTGGCAAAATCATAATTCTTGACCTGCTTTTCCGACGTTTCTTTATAATCATCCGCGTCGAGTTCACCACTGCTTAACGCTGCAAGCAGGTTATCTATCTCATTTTGGGATAAGACATCACCCATTGTCATTTCCTCCCTAATCATTGCAGTTGTCCCATTGAGTAGTATATCGTAAATCGCATAGTACAAACTCAGTCATGTGAGAAATTATATTATACTGCACACTGGTTCAACCACTTACATAATAACATAAAATAGTAAGAAAATCATCATTTTTATTTATAAAGCAACACTTTCATGAAAAGGAAAGAATTTCTTACTGCGTAATTAAATCACCAAAGGATACATTAATAATAAAGTCTGATTTAAAATACTCCTGGATTCGGGTAATAATCTGTTCCTTAATTTGATTCTTATTTGCATTCACTTCATCCTTGGTGTACTTGCCAAATTCATCCGATACAATTTCCTTGATTGCATTTTCGTTTTCTGCCACCTTAGCGGATAGGGTTTCGTACTGTTCATTTTTACTGTTCATGGATAATGATACCTTTAAGATAGCATAATGGCTCTCTGTATCCGTACTTTTCAGATTAATCGTAAGCTTATCTGCTATATTATAAGCTACAATATCTGATACAGCGATTTCCTCTTGTTGGCCATCCGGTGATTCTAATTCCAAATCCACGATTGTATTGACCTTATCTACTAATTTCATGGTTTTATTTGCACTGGGTACAATAGCAAAGATCAGTACAGCTAAAAGCACCGTATTAATCAGCGTGATTGCCATGATAATTATTGTTAAAATATTCTTCTTCATCTGGAATCCCCCTAGAAATGTGTCATTATTGAATGTGGTTGCTCTTTCTGAGCTTTACTTACCACTATATTCATTATATATTTTTATCTCAATTCTTCGGTTTTTGGCTCTTCCGTCGGCAGTCTCATTGCTGGCAATCGGATCATACTCTCCACGACCGGAATACTTGAGATGAGTCGGATCCAGTTTGCTGTTATTGATCAGGAATTCTGCAGTGTTCAGTGCTCTTGCAGAGGACAACCAGTTATTATCCTTATAGGTACCACCCGACATCGGCACATTATCTGTATGGCCGATTATTTCTACCGTGTAGCCATTGAATTTCATTAGAATCTCACCTATCTTTGATAAAATAGGTTGTGCAGCTTCCTTTATCTCTGCTTTACCGGAGTCAAACAAAATGGAGCCCTTCAAATTAAGCTGTACAAATTTATATTCCGGATCGACACTAAGTTCAACATAATCTCCCAGATTATATTGTTCTGTTAGATCCGATACCTTATCATACATTCCGGTAGAGACAGATTCCATTTCCTTTTGGATCTTATCTAAGGCTTCGGTTAATTCTGCATCTCCTTTGCCCTCAGTACTCTGTGCACTTTGGCTGTCCTGACTGTTTTGATGGGTTTCCGTATTCGTGGAGCTATTGTCTTTCGCTTCCATATTCGAACCGGTTTCTTTGCTTGCTCTACCCATATTGGAATAGTATTCGCCCAGCTCCGTTAACTGAGTCATACCGGAGGAAATCAGGTTGCCTGTTCCGATGGATGATCCGCCGGCTTCAAAAACACCGATCGAATTTGCCATTGAAATCGCTATCTTTTCAAACTTATCTGCATCAACAGTTGACATGGAAAACAGTAAAACGAAGAAGCAGAGAAGTAAATTCATTAAATCCGCAAAGGTGTTCAACCAAGGCGCATTGCCTCCGCCGCCACCGGACTCCGCTTTCTTTCTAGCCAACGCTTTCACCGCCTTCTTCCTTCATTGCAGCCCTACGAGCCGGTGATAGGAAGGATTTTAGTTTTTCTTCTATTACACGAGGGTTCTCACCAGCCTGAATTGATAAAAGACCCTCAACCATAACTTCTTTGATCATTATCTCCTGACCATTTTTTGCTCTCAATTTTGTTGATATCGGGATACAGATCCAGTTCGCAATCATGGAACCGTAGAAGGTGGTAATGAGCGCAACGGCCATATTCGGACCGATCGCTTTTGCATCATCCATCTTCTTTAACATATTAACCAGACCGATCAGTGTACCAATCATACCCCAAGCAGGACCCATGGCCCCAAGAGCATCCCAAAAGCCTATTTTGCTGGCATGTCTTGCTTCGATACAATTCAATTCTGTCTCTAAGATGCTTCGAACCAGCTCCGGGTCAGTACCATCAACGATAAGAAGAACTCCCTTTTTTAGGAATTCATCATCGATGCCGTTTGCCGCTTCCTCCAGTGCTAATAAGCCTTCCTTTCTGGCAACATTGGATAATTCAATAATCTGACGGATTGTTTGTTCTTCATTCGCCGGTAAGACTTTCATAACATGCTTAATACTTGCCAGATTTTCAAGAAAACCCTTTAAGCTGGGTGACATGGTAAGTACACAGCAAAGACCACCACCGATTGTAATAAATACAGAAGGAATATCAATAAAGTTGAGAAGAACACTCACACTTGGTTGACCTACCAAGATACCGTATACTACTACACAAAAACACAATACTAATCCCAAAATGGACGCTATATCCAAAATTGCCACCTTCCATCCGCTAAATTTTATTTATCCTTGAGTAAACCCCACATTACATATCTCGACTAAATATTTCTTTTTTGTATAATATTACAAGATTTTTGATCTCTTGTCTACTTTCTTTTACTATAATCTTATTACCGGAGGTTAAGGTAATCACAGTATCCGGGGACTCCTCGACCTTTTCGATCATATCCGCATTAATGATTAATTTTGTATCATTTAATCTGGTAACCTCAATCATATTCCCATCCTCCTGCTTATCATAATGAACTAATTTCAATCAAACATGATAAAGACATAAATCGTTTCACTGATTATGTATAAAAAACGGGTGGCAGTGATCACTGCCACCCATCATTACTGATATATGGCATTCCTATTCATACATCAGCCTTGTATTATCTCTTCAAATTGATCAGTTCTTCTAACAAGGTGTCAGATGTTGTTATTATTCTGGAATTCGCTTGGAATCCTCTCTGCGTCGTAATCATATCCGTAAACTGCTGGGATAGGTCAACGTTAGACATTTCCAATACACCTGTTGTCAAACTTCCGCCTCCCTGCGTAGGATCCTGTCCAATTCCATCAAAATCACCGGAGTTCTGAGTAGCTGCAAACATACTGCCTCCCACTGCCTCAAGTCCGGCAGGATTGGAGAAGCTTGCTACTGCAACCTGTCCAAGTAATCGACTATCACCGTTATCATATTTTCCATAAATCTTGCCGGATGCATCAATGCTCACACCGGTCATATTACCAACCTGTTTACCAGCTCCAATACCGGTTAAGCTACCTTTGGTTGCTTCCAATGAGGAGGAACCGCTGGTGGAATACATGGTAATCGTGGAAAAGTCAATACTGATCGGATCAAAAGGATTCGGCTCACCGTTAATGGTCAAATTAAGCGCTTTTGTACCTTCATCATCACCTACATTTATAAAAGCACCGGTCGATCCGTTAAATTTTAGTAGGGATGTTGTTGCTGTATCAACGGTCACGGTACCATCCTCAGCTACGTCCGGTGTTGCTTCTTGTGCACCAAAGGAAAAACCAGTAAACGCATTGCCTTCATAAGTTGCTTCTCCGGTATCCGGGTCTACTATCTTCTTAACGAATAAAGACTGGCCATCTTCGTCTTTGATATCAGTAATTGCAAGAGTATAGGTATCTGAAGCATCGGCAGTCTGCTTTACCACCATATCAGCTGTATATCCGTGGCCCATCTTATCAAAGAAGGTAAGGTTCACTCTCTTACCCGTATCACTGGTCAGCTGGGTATCCTTACTGTCAATATTACCGGATACATAAATATTTTTTGTTGCTTCCGGCTTAGCATACAGATTCTCCGGAGACATAATCGTCAGCGGAGACACCGCAGCCGCAACGGTCTTTGTCTCATCATTTTTATCTACCTGCCATCCCATAACCGAAGCGCCGGAGGAAGTACATAAGGTACCTTGGGCATCGACATTAAAGGAACCTGCTTTTGTAAAATAATTTGTACCACCACTATTCACAACAAAGAAACTGTCACCTTCAATCATAACATCAAAGGGATTGTCTGTTCTTTGAGATGCACCCGATGTTGTTATCGAAGACGTGATGGATGCTACATTTGCACCAAGACCAATCTGCATAGCATTTCTACCGGTGGTTCCGGTGGTAGGATTCGGACCGGAAGCATTCTGTGTTGTTTGATAAAATACATCGGCAAAGGTTACGGAACTTGATTTAAAACCGATCGTATTAACATTTGAAATATTATTACCTATTACATCCATTTTTGCCTGGTGTACTTTCAGACCTGATACACCAGAGAATAATGATCTCATCATAACTTTATGACCTCCAATTTCTGCTATCATCACAGGAACCCAATCTGTCATTCATGGATCCCAAAGCCTCCATAAGGTCCGGCTTTACATGATTACTGCACCATCAATATTTGTAAACACTCTGTCCTCGCCGTCATTCACTGCAGTGATTACTGTATTGTTCTTCACATTAACAATAAAGGCTAGATTGTCTACCATAACCAGGGATTCATTGATTCCCTTCTCACTTGCTTTCTTTGCACCATTTTCCAGCCTCTCCAGCTGATTATCAGTCAAATCAATATTTCTGCTTGCCAGACGCTCATTTGCATGCTTTGAAAATTTCAGCTCGCCTGTCTCGCTTGCAGCCTGCTTGCTTTTTAGTACTTCACTAAAAGGTGTACTGTTCTGCGGCTTATTAATATTGCCTGACGTATTCTTTGCTGCATTTAGCTGCTGCGTCATCTGCTCAATGGAAGGAAATTGATTTACCGGAATGTTCATATATGTTCACCTTCCTTAATCAAATAATAAAGCTGCCATTGTTTCGTTGGCTTATTGTGTCGCTTGTGTTGCATCTGTTGTTGCCGTCACTTCGGAATTCTTAATCTGAACGCTTACCTTATCTTTTACTGTTGTATATTTCGGGTCATTAAAGGCTACGGTCAACTTATAGATTCCATTTGGTAGATTCGCAAAGGCTGATTTGTTAATTGTTACCTTATTTCCGGATAATTTGACTAAACTTGAATCAAAAGCCGTCTCTCCGATTCCAACCGCTACATTATCTGCTACGGTATCACCTGATCCCAGATTAACCTGGAAGTTTAATTCCTTCGGATTGTCTGCATCATATGAAAGTGCGGTTGCATCTGATATCTTCGGAAGTCCCTGTTCTATTACATACTCATCACTAAGCACAGTATCCAACTGATCGAAATTATATAGCTTACCATCAACGGATAGCTGAGTGTTCTTCCCGGACATTGATACGAAATCAACCTTACCTGTAATATAAGAAGTATTGCCTGTGGTTGAATCTGCTTTCAGCATTACATTCTTACCTACCAAGCTGAACGCCTGTGTATTGTTCGTGGTTGAACTTAGATTCTGCAGCTGTTCGAGCTGTGAAAAGGTTGCCAGCTGTGCTATGTATTCTGTATCCGTATTCGGGTTCAAAGGATCCTGGTATTTCATCTGAGTTACTAATAGTTCAAGGAATGCATCTTTACCCAGTTCATTTTTTGAAGCTGAGGAGGAGGTTTCTTCTTTCTTTTTCGTCTGTTGTACTGCTCCATCCTTCACCGGTTGAACTAAATCGCTCATGTTATTCCTCCTGTCCTATTTGCTTAATGCAAATAATTCAATTATTCTCCTACCTGGTTAAGCAGTATAGTCAATTTGACTACCTCGAATACCG
>JAGFXQ010000330.1 GCA_017861355.1 Bacillota bacterium | reverse complement strand
GTATTCGGCTTTGTAATCTATGATAATCTGAAGAAGAAAGAGCCAAAACCACCGAAGGAAAAAGCAGCGAAAGCAAATAAAAGTAAGGTCAAGAAAGCAAAAGCAAATAAGGCGAAAGCGAACAAGGCAAAAAAATCAAAAGCAGATAAATCAAAAGCAGATAAATTGATAGCGGATGAAACAAAAGTAGATAGATCAAAGGCGGATGAACCAATAACGGATGAATCAAAAGCGGAAAGGACAGTATCGGATCGGACGGATGATAGTGTAATTCGTTCTGAAAACAGATCAGATGCCGTTATGAAAAGTAGCATCACTGAAAAAGTGAATACGATAACTAAAAATGAGATTTACGGAAACACTAATGATAAGGTGTCTCGACCAGAGATGGAACCGGATATTGATAAAGGGAAAGAAACTTTCTTCGTGAAGATGTGGAACCGTATTCGAAGTATGATATCGAAGATAAAAATGTTCTTTGAAAGCTTAAAAGATAAGGTACAACATATTTTTATCAATATAATTTCTTTTAAGAATAAATGGGATTTGATCGTGAATTTTCTTAGAGACGAGATGAACAAGGAAGGAATACACCTTACCTTTGCCAGTCTTAAAAAGCTGTTAAAGCATGTACTACCCAGCAAAGTAGAATCAAAACTGGTCTTTGGTACAGGAGATCCCTGTTCCACCGGACAAGCGCTGGGAGCAATGAGTATATTATATAGCTTTTATGGAGATAAGATCCGGATTACACCGGACTTTGAAAGAAATAGATTAGAAGGACAGCATTATATAAGGGGAAGAATAAGATTAGTTACAATTCTCATAATAGTAGTTAAGCTTATATTTGATAAAAAATTTAAACAACTGAAAAACAACTTTATCATTTTGAAGGAGGCGTTATAAATGTCAGAGAACAATTTCAATTCAACTGTAGAATCCTTATTTAAAGGCATGGATAGTTTTTTAACAACCAAGACGGTTGTTGGTGATGCTGTGAAATTTGATGACGGAACCATTATCTTACCCTTGGTTGAGGTGAGCTTCGGTGTTGCTGCAGGTGCTTTTGCCGGCGATGCAAAGAACAATGCAGGTGGTGGAATGGGTGGTAAGATTAGTCCCAGCTCCTTGCTGGTGATTCAGAATGGCTCCTCTAAGGTGGTAAATATCAAAGATCAGGACAGTGTGTCTAAGGTAATTGATATGGTCCCGGATCTGATTAATAAATTCACTAAGGGCAGCAAGAAAAAGGACGAGGTTGATGAGAAGGTGGAAGAGGTGCTGAAAAAACAGGCTGATACCACAATGCATGAGTAGGAAGAAGTAACTTCGACAAGATCCTTCACTTCTTTCGAAAGTTTTGCTTGCATTATATTTCATCTTCTGCTAAAATTAATTTGTTTGTAGGGCCAATTGGGTCTATAATTAAACCTAAGGAGGTGCTTTCGGTGGCTAAATGTTCAATATGTGATAAAGGTGCTCACTTTGGAATCGCTGTGAGTCATTCTCATAGAAGATCTAATAAGATGTGGAAATCTAATGTGAAATCTGTTAAGGTTAGTGTTAACGGTGCAGCAAGAAAAATGTATGTTTGTACTTCCTGTCTTAGATCCGGTAAAGTAGAACGCGCATAAGGAAAACGATGGGTGTCAGGGGATCTTGACACCCTCTTTTTTTGTTGTGCGGATTTGTAATATTTTGCCAATCCAATATGAGTTTAGATTGATTTCATGATTAAGATTAATTACAAAATAAATTATAGCCTAACAATAGGCAAAGAATGATAATACATATTGCTAAGATTCCGTTTGTGATGAAAAGCATGATTGTCATACCGATGGCAATCCAAAACAGGATAAAACCGATCATTCTCTTCATGATAACCTCCAGTCTACCGATAACTTACGGTATAGATGGATTCACATCCATGGCATATTCATAGTAATATATACTATGCAAGTGAATAGCAGGTTATCTCATGTTTAATAAAACAAAATTTAGATTGAAGAATGAAATGATAGAGACTGGCAATGTATGTGAATAACTTGTATGAAACATTGATATTAAAATAGTGGGTATACTAAGGTTATTGGAAGATTTTTAAGCATCACTTTTCAAAATGTAAAATAGCAGTTATAATGTTAATTATAGAGTGGTAATAGATAGGAGGGTTAATATGAAAGGACATATGAATACTCAAAACGGTGAAATATTAATTGATAATGATGTATTGGCGCAATACGCCGGGGCTTCGGCTGTAGAGTGCTTTGGTGTAGTCGGAATGGCCTCCGTTAACATGAAGGATGGTATTGTTAAACTCTTAAAACGTGATAATTTAAGTCATGGTGTAAATGTAACGTTGGAGGAAAACAGAATAACAATTGACTTGCATATTATCGTATCCTATGGTGTAAGCATTTCTGCTGTGGCTGATAACTTGATCAGCAATGTTAAATATAATGTTGAAGAATTCTCGGGTCTTGAAGTACAGAAGATTAATATTTTTGTTGAAGGGGTCAGAGTTATTGACTGACCATCCTGAGAAGAGCAACGTTTAAGGAGGAAGAACCAGTGGTTATTAAGACGATAGATGCGACGACGCTGAAAAAAATGTTTCTTGCAGGAGCCGCTAGTATTGAAGCAAAAAAAGAATATATTAATGAATTGAATGTATTTCCGGTTCCTGATGGAGATACCGGTACCAATATGACACTTACAATTATGTCAGCGGTAAAGGAAGTGAATGCGCTTGTAGATCCTTCCATCGAAGAGCTTGCCAAAGCAATCTCCGGTGGTTCACTTCGAGGAGCCAGAGGTAATTCCGGTGTTATTCTGTCTCAGTTATTCAGAGGCTTTTGTAAGGAAATCAAGGAATCAAAAGAGATTAATGTTACAGTCATGACCAATGCCATCCAGAAGGCTGTAGAAACCGCATATCGTGCTGTTATGAAGCCAAAGGAAGGAACAATCCTAACCGTGGCGCGAGGAGCTGCAGAAAAAGCAGCACAATTGGTGTCAGAAACTGATGATATGGTTGTATTTGGTCGAGAGGTAATAGCGCATATGGATGTAGTACTGAAGAATACTCCTGAGCTTCTCCCTGTATTAAAGGAAGCAGGTGTAGTAGATTCCGGCGGACAGGGCTTACTTGAGATAGTAAAAGGTGCATATGATGCTTTGCTTGGCAAGGAGATATCCTTTGCTAACATCACTATGAACGAGGTTTCCGATCGTGTGGCAAGAGAGCGAATCTCCACAGATGATATTAAATTTGGCTATTGTACAGAGTTTATTATAAATCTTGAAAAAGAATATAATATGCACACCGAGAATGAATTCAAGGGCTATTTAGAGTCCATCGGTGATTCCCTTGTTGTCGTATCAGATGATGATATCGTTAAGGTACATGTACATACGAATGACCCGGGTCTGGCCATCCAGAAGGCATTAACGTATGGTTCCTTATCCAGAATGAAGATCGACAATATGCGTGAAGAGCATAATGAAAGACTGATTCTTGATGCTGAAAAGGCTGCTAAAAAGACGGAAGAGCCTAAGAAGTCAGAACCCAAGCCCAGGAAGAAAGCAGGATTTATTGCTGTATCAATGGGTGATGGCTTAGATGAGATATTTACCGGCTTAGGCGTTGACTATATCATCAAGGGCGGACAGACAATGAACCCCAGTACTGAGGATATGTTGAATGCGATTAGTGAGGTAAATGCAGATAATATCTTTATTTTACCGAACAATGGAAATATTATTCTTGCTGCGGAGCAGGCAAAACATCTGACTGAGGATAAGAACATCTATGTTATCCCATCAAAGACAGTACCTCAGGGTATTACAGCAGTAATTAATTTTGTATTTGATAAATCACCGGAAGAGAATGCTGCAAGAATGGCAGAAGAAATGAAGAAAGTAAAATCCGGACAGGTGACCTATGCTGTCAGAGATACCAGTATCGATGGCAAAGAGATTAAGCAAGGTAACATCATGGGTATTGGTGA
>JAGFXQ010000329.1 GCA_017861355.1 Bacillota bacterium | reverse complement strand
GCATCGATCGTAATCGGAGAAGTGTTACTGCTCCGAGTTAAGAATTTTGCAGCGAAGCTTGCAGCAATCGTTCTGGGTTCGATTATCTACCGGATTATTATTGCTGTTGTATTACAATTTGGACTGAATACCAATGATCTGAAGCTTCTGACCGCTGTAGTCGTAGCTCTTGCACTTTCGGTTCCTGTATTTAAGAGTAAAGGAATGCTTCGAAGGGAGGGCAATTAGTATGCTGACAATAGCGAATATCTATAAAACCTTCAATCCGGGCACTGTGAATGAGAAACAGGTATTAAATGGCTTGAACCTTGAGCTTAATAAGGGTGATTTTGTAACGGTAATCGGTGGAAACGGAGCCGGCAAATCAACGATGCTGAATATGATTGCCGGTGTACATTACCCGGATCTGGGTCGTGTTATCTTAGACGGCGAAGACATCACCCGACTTCCGGAGTATGACAGGGCAAAGCATCTGGGAAGAGTATTCCAGGATCCGATGATGGGAACCGCTGCGAATATGGAGATCGAGGAAAATCTGGCATTAGCCTATCGCCGTGGTCAGAGACGCGGTCTCAGCTGGGGCATCACCAAAGAGGAGAAGGAATTGTATGTTGAGAAGCTGAAGATGCTGGATCTCGGTTTGGAGACCAGACTTACTGCGAAGGTTGGACTACTGTCCGGTGGACAACGACAAGCACTGACTCTGCTGATGGCGACATTAAAACAGCCAAAGCTCCTACTCTTAGATGAGCATACGGCAGCACTGGATCCTAAGACAGCCAGTAAGGTACTTGAATTGTCCGAACAGATTATCACGGCAAATTCACTGACGGCGATGATGGTAACGCATAATATGAAGAATGCAATTCAATATGGTAACCGATTGATTATGATGTATGAAGGAAAAATAATATACGATGTATCGGGAGAGGCGAAGAAGAATCTTCATGTTAGCGATCTCCTTGAGAAATTTGAGAAGGCCAGTGGTGGCGAATTCGCGAACGACAGAATGCTTTTATCTTAATGAATAGTAATTCAAATCTTACCCTGAAGTGATACGGAAGCTATCATTTCAGGGTATATTTATAGGTATCACCGGATGTCAGCAGGCCACGGAGGAGAATGGTAATTTGAATTTTCAGATACTTTAGGATATTTGTGGTAGTAATTATGAAATAATAATGAAAATATTGTGTTTTTAAGAAATATGGGTTATTATAGTATATAAGTACTAGAAAATTTTTTTTTGAATGAAAGCACTCATATGGAAGTGGGGGTATGCGTGTGCTGGGAAGTAAAAGAAAAACAATTGGTGTATTCATATCACAGGTGAATCAGGAATTCCAAGATAATCTAAGTAAAGGAATTATTACAAAGGCGAAAGAGCTGGATTATAATGTGGCATTCTTTACGAATTTTGGCGGATATGGACAACCAGCCTATGATAAGGGTGAGGCAGAGATTACGAATCTGCCGAATTATGAAGAACTGGATGGAATTATTATAGCTCCGGATACCTTTGTTTTGCAGAATTTGGAAACTCAATATAAGGATAATATTAACCGGCGAAGCAAATGTCCCGTGGTTAGCGTACGTAGAGAGTTAAAAGAATACTATAATGTTTTGATCGATGATTATACGGTCTTGGACGAGATCATCCACCATATGATAGAGGAACATGGTTTTACCCGCATTAACTTCTTGGCTGGACCGAAGGACTTTCCGGATTCGGAAAAAAGACTGGCTGCCTATAGAAAGATTCTATCCGAGCATCATATACCGATTGAAGAAGACCGTATATACTACGGTGACTTCTGGAAGTATGCCGGTGCCTCTGCGGTAGAACATTGGATGGATAGCGATCTTCCAAGGCCACAAGCGATTATCTGTGCCAATGACCATATGGCATTGACGGTATGTAACGCTCTGGCAAAATACAAAGTTCTGGTTCCGGAGGAAATCGTGGTTACCGGTTGCGATGACATTGAGGACTCAGCAGAATTTACTCCTTCTCTTACAACCGCGAAAATGCCGGTGTTCGAGATGGGTATTGAGGCGGTAATGAAGATACACCGTCTTAATCAGGGTATCAAGGAGCCTCAGAACACCTATATTAAAACGATAACAATCTATAGAGCTTCTTGTGGCTGTAAGAAGAATTGGTATCAGGAGGGGAATGACAGACGGCAGAATCATATTGTGATCCGAGAGAATCTTCAGAGAGCAATTACCCATAATGCCTATATGTCTGCAGATCTGACCGGGCTTACAAAACTAGAGGACATTAACCAGAAGATATGGACCTATATCTATGAAAATATTAACTTTACTCATTTCTGTCTATGCTTGAGGAAGGATTGGGCTAATTATTACGACGACAACGATGCAGAAAAGGGCTCTTCCATGATAATGGAGGTAGGCTTTAAGAATAGAATCGGTCACAGTAAGCTTGACTTCTCGCAGAAAGAGCTGATTCCGGAGGAACTGGAAGAGGATAAGCCCATGGCATATTATTTTGCGATTTTACATCATCAGGAACATTTTTTTGGATATGTCGGAATTAGTTTTGAGACCATCCAGACCTATATGCTGACTTTCCAGGCCTGGTTGATCAATGTCAGCAATGCCTTGGAGAATGTCCGTGTACATGATGAGCTCAACCGACTAATTACAAAACTAGAGGAATTTTCAATTCATGATGATCTGACCGGATTATATAACCGAAGAGCATTGAATACCATTGGTAACAAGTATCTGAAACAGTGTGTTGAGTCACGGTCGAAGTTAATGGTGTTCACAGCAGATATGGATAAGCTGAAATTTATCAACGATAAATTCGGACACGCCTATGGTGATGTAGCCTTGAAAGTGGTTGCAGAATCGATGCAGCAGGCTGCAAACCATAATGAGATATGCATACGAATGGGCGGTGATGAATTCATGGCCATCGGGATCGATTACGATGAGGAGAAATTAGAAAGATTCATTGAACATTTTCTCGAATCGCTAAATCGTTTTAATTTCATTACGGATTATGATTTCGGAGTCTATGTCAGTTATGGAAGTCACTTGATTCACCCGGATGAGGACACTTCAATCGAGAGCTGCCTGGGTATCGCGGACAAATTGATGTATCATCAGAAGTATGAGAAGGAATCGAAAAGAAGGTAAACGAATCAACTGAAATAATTGATATAAATAAGAAGGATCTTGGGGGGTGCTGTAAACAGACACCCCCCTTATTAAAAGCTGTGAACGCATAAGGTGAAACTTGTTTTTCATGGTATCTTGGTATATAGTGATATTGTGTTACAGTTTGGGGAACTATTTACTGTGGTGTTTTTAATATATTTTTCTATTACTGCATTTGTATGGGGAGAGGCTTATGTTTGGAAATGGAAGAAAAACGATAGGAGTGTTTATCACTCAGGTACACCAGGAATTTCAAGAGGTATTAAGTAAGGGGATATGTAAAAGAGCAGAGGAGCTGGGTTATAATGTTGCTTTCTTTGCTAATTTTCTCGGCTATGGGGAATTTCAATATGAGATAGGGGAAAGAAGCATCGCACTGTTGCCCAGATATCAGGATCTGGATGGTATTATTATCTTACCGGATACGATGTTTGTCCAGGACTTTGATAAATGTATTCGTGATCATATTGCAAAGTATGCCAACTGTCCTGTGGTTAGCGTAAGACAAGAGATCAAGGATTATTATAATGTATTAATAGATGATTCCTCAGTGTTGGATAAGATTATCCATCATTTCATTGAGGATCATGGCTATAGAAAGATTAATTTTCTAGAACGCGGAATCAGCGTTCCGGAGGATGTTGCTGTCTCCGGTTGCGATAATATAGCGATCACGGAGGATTTCAGCCCTACGATTACAACAGCAGGGATGCCGGTCTTCGAGATGGGAATCGAGGCTGTAGATAAGATTTTCAGACATAATAACCAGATCCATCAGGAAAAGAATAGCATTTTATCAACGGTTACGTCAATAAGAGAGTCTTGTGGATGTGAGCTGGTTGGGACCCGCGATGCGCTGACGAATCGTAGAAATCGTATCATTAAAGAGCTGGAATCGAAGGATAAAGCGATCTCAAATAATGCTTTTATGTCGGTTGAGCTGACCAGTATAAAAACGATTGAAGAGCTGGACCGCAGACTGGCCTCTTATACCTATATGAATGAAAACTTCGCCAGCTTTTATATGTGTCTCTATAAGAATTGGAAAATGCTTGGTGAAGAGGACAATACAGGTGTCAACCTTACCAGGGACATGATTATGGAGGTTGGGATTAAGAACGGAGAGTGGCTTCAAAGTCAGGAATTCAAACGACCGCAGCTATTA
>JAGFXQ010000098.1 GCA_017861355.1 Bacillota bacterium | reverse complement strand
TCCATCAGATCCGTTGTCTTTCCGATGATATCATTCCGGTAGGATACCGTCATAAAGATATAGATTAAAATAACAGGAACCATCCATAGAATAACGACTAATAACAGCAATGTACGTCTTAATGAAAATATTTTCTTCATCTGCTTATCCCCCGGTAGTATAATCGAAAAACAGGGTTACCCAACGGATAGCCCTGTGTTAGTTTATTACATTATAACATATTGGTACACATAAGGAACTCAGAAACTAAAGTTTCTTATATTTAAAGTCCCAAAAACTTCTCGAAGATATCACAGATCTGTTTCTCTTCGCCTTCATTTGGCATCTCACAGAAGATACGAAGCAGAGGTTCGGTTCCGGAGAAACGGATACCAATCCAGCCTCCATTCTTAAAGTAAAGCTTACAGCCATCCAGATAGGATACTTTCTCAAGCTCCAGCCCAACTTCCGGGAGTAATCGATCAACGAGAAGCAGCTGATAGATCTCCTCCTTCTTCTGCTGATCGAAACGATAATCTCGCTCATCCATATATCGGAAGCCATACTCATCATAAATATCCTGAACGATCTCAGATAGCTTCTTGCCAACCACGGCGATCATCTCCACCAATAGAGCAGCTGCATATACACCGTCTTTGCCCTTGATGTGCCCGCGTACGGTTAATCCGCCGGAGGATTCGCCTCCAATTACTGCATCGGTTTCATTCATTTTAGAGGAGATATATTTAAAGCCAACCGGTACCTCATAACATTTCTCACCGAAGCTTTCTGCCATCTTATCCAGTAAATGCGTGGTGGCAATATTACGAACAGCAGCACCCTTCCAGCCTTTATACTTCACTAGATAATAATAAAGAAGCACTAAAATGTCATTTGGATGAAGGAAACGTCCGTTATCATCAATTACTCCGATACGGTCCGCATCACCATCCGTAGCGATACCAATATCACAATGACGGTCAATAACGTAATTCTGAAGGCTACGTAAGGTCGCCGCACTGGGAGAAGGTAGCTTTCCACCAAATAAAGTATCATGACGGTCATGGATAATCGACACATCACATCTTGCGGTAAGCAGGATGGTTCGGAGTGAGGTCTCGCTAACTCCATACATAGGATCAAGAGCAATTCGGAGCTCGCGGTTACGAATGGATGTCATATCAATATTATTGATGATATTATCGATATATTCGTTCAATGGATTGATTTCATAGATCAATCCCGCAGCAACTGATTTATCATAATCCGCTTCTGTTACTTCGGAATCCTCCACATCATTGATATAGTTCTCAATCTCCTGCGTCTGAAATTCGTCAGCATCCCGTCCACCAGAGGTGAACACCTTGATTCCATTGTAGATGGCAGGATTATGGCTGGCTGTTATCATCATTCCGTAAGGAAATTCATGTTCCATGACATAATACATAATTAGTGGTGTCGGTGATGAGCGGTTGATCAGATAGGCTTTCATTCCTTCTGCGGCAAAGACTTGTGCAGCCCAACGCATTGACTCCTTGGACAGAAAGCGACGATCATAACCCAGAACGATTCCTTTTTCTGATACACCTTCATCCTTCATTTTCTTAGCCAGTGCTTTGGCCAGCTTCTGAATATTTGCTTTGGTAAATTCCTCACCAATGATTGCTCTCCAACCACCAGTTCCAAACTTTATCATAATAATAACCATGCCTTTCTCATAACCTGTGGGAGGTCTGCTATGTGTACTTATCACACAGCAGCTACACTGGTACTATTTTTGCAAATCCTTATTTATATTCATGACAATAGAAAGTTCGCGAAGTGTACTTTCTATTGTATAATTCCTGATTCTGCTAAGATTAATTCTGATATCTCAGGCTTAACCAAGAATGACCAGAACCTCATGACTGGTTCCTCCTGGTTGTGACAGGATATGGTCAACTTTTGCACCGTCTAATCTCAGTTCCTTTACGCCCTTCATTACACCCATCGGATTCTCCACCTTGATATGATAGGTGGCTCCTCTCCAGGTTCTCTCTATACTGAATTCTTTCCAATCAGCGGGAACACAGGGATCGATCACTAACTCTTCCAGTCCCGGACGTACACCTAACATATAATGAGTAGCAGAATAATAAGCCCAGCCACCGGTACCGGTCATAAAAGGATGCCTTGCACGGCCAAAGCCGGTATGTTCTCTGCCCATAATGAACTGACAATAGGAGTAGGGCTCTGCCTCACGGGTTTCTATCATATCATTCTGATGATAGGGACAAAGTGCATCATAGAACTTCATCGCACGGTCACCACGTCCAAGCATACATTCCGCAGCCCAAGCCCAGGGATTCGGATGACTGAAGATCGCTCCGTTCTCCTTCAGACCGGGATACACTCTGGTAATGAAGCCAATCTCCTCATCCGGTACGGTATAGGAAGGACCATTCAGCATAATACCATAAGGGGTGTACAGATATTGATCGATGGAATCCATCGCTCTCTTTCCCTTTTCCGGATCTGCCAGACCGGATAAGACTGCCCAGGCATTCGATTCTAAGTGTATCTTGCCTTCTGCATCCGACATAGTTCCGATCTTACGTCCGGTTTTTGTAATTCCGCGAATATACCATTCCTTATCCCAGAGCTCGCGTTCACATACTTCTTTTACTTCTTTACGCATCATAGTATAACGTTCTACATCTGTAGTTCTACCAAGATGTTCCGCTAATTCAAGGAAATTACCCAGCGCCCAATAGTGCAGGAAGGATACCATCGCACTTTCGCCACCGCCAAGATTGAGACAGTCGTTCCAATCCGCACGAAGTCCTTTGCAGACGCCATGACTTCCCACTTGTTCATAGGAGAAGTCAAGAATCTTCATCATATGTTCATAGACCGTACCACTGCCGCCGTCTGCATAGGTAATCATCTCATTCAAGAATTCGACTTCACCTGTCTCCCGGATATACTCTGCGATGGAGCTGACCAACCATAAGGCATCATCGGAGCACGCTTGATCAATTCCGTGAATAACATCTGACTTATTTGGTGTAGGAACTACCGTAGGGGATTTGAACGGTTTCGTTTCATTATCCGGATCAAACCATTCCGGCTGGAATAAATGTAATCCATATCCTTTCGACACGAGAGCACGAAGCAGCTCTACGATTCTCTGACGACATTTTGCAGGATTGCTGTGAATTACCGTCATGGAATCTTGCGAGGTATCGCGGTAACCTAAGCCGGTTCTGCCTCCAACTTCGATAAAAGAAGCAAAACGAGAGAACATGACATTGATTTCTGCCTGATACAAAGTCCAGGTATTGATTAAGGTGTTCATGCCTTCATTCGGGGTCTTGATCTGAAGCTTGCTTCTCTTCTCATTCCAATACTCAGCCATCTGCAGATAAGCACGATCAATCTCAGCAAAATCGGAATATTTGGCTCTCAAAGCTTTACCGTCTTCGCGATTTCCTTCTCCAAGGATAAATACCAGACGTATCTCTTCTCCGGGAGCTAAGGTTATTTTTTTATGTAAGGAACCACAATGATTATTGCCTTTTTCGTAGGATCCGCTGCAAACACCGTTTTGAACTGCTACCGGATTATCCTCGGTATGGTAGAGGCCGATAAACTTATCTCTTAAGCAATCATAGCTATCCGGAGTAAAATTAGAGGTAAAAAACTGATAACCAAACTCCTCATAGAATAAATCATGTTCAATGATCCCATCCCCATAAGAAGAGCCTGCCGCATAATTACTCATCTGGAAATTACGGTTATCCATATCAATATGATGATAAGAGAACTCAAGATAAGAAAATACACTTAAGCTTCTTGTCCTACTATCGTTGTTTTTGATGGTCACATCCCATAGCTCAACCGGATCATCCATCGGAATAAACATCTTCTGCTGTGCTTCAATATTACTATAATTACAGGAATATTTCGTATAGGATAAGCCATGACGGCATTCATATTTGGCCTGATCCAGTGGCTTGCCTACCGGTTGCCAGGAGATACTCCAGTAATCGCTGCTCTCATCATCTCTTACATATACATAGTGGCCGGGACGATCCATAGGAACACTATTTGCCCGAAAACGCGTTATTCTGTGGTACTCCGGGGATTTATAAAAAATATAACCTCCGGCAGTATGATTAAGGACTGCACACATATCTCTGACACCAAGATAATTGGTCCATGAGGTAGGAAGATCCACTCTATCGATTACATATTCCTGATGTTCGTTATCAAAATACCCATATTTCATAAAAATAACACACCTCCTCCATTTATAATTTAATTATAATGAAGTAGGTGTGTTATGGTATTGTTAAGAATGTTAATATTTGATTGATTTTGCTATCCTTAAATCATTAATCGTGATAATAGTTGATCAAGCAGCCTTTTAAGATGATCTCTCTCTCATCATCCGTAAGTTCTCCAAGCTGTAAAGTGAATTCTTTCATGTCCTTGTTAACAACATAAGCTTTAATCTCACTTACTCTTTCAGCAACAGCTTTGCGGACATCCTTAATGAAGAGATAGTCTCCGTTATCAAAAGGAAGCTCATCCTTGAACAGGAAGGGGAGCATACCCCAATTGATCAAATTGGAGCGATAGCGCTTTGTTGCATATTCTTTCGCAATATTGGCAAAGCCGCCTAATACCTTCTGACAGCTGGCTGCCTGCTCTCTTGCTGATCCGTCACCGGGCTTCACTGCATAGATGGTAGAGCCGATCTGTGTAGAGGTCTTATCCAGAGAAAACCTTGCGGCAATCTTATCATATACTTCCTTCAATTCTTCGTTTGCAGCGATTACATCGTTTCCTGCAAGACGTGCTTTCTCCGCCTTCTGAACTTCTTTGGCACGTCCGACATAGTTCGGATCCTTACGGGATAAGGTGTACTCAGCTAGTCCTAAAGGATTGGAGCGATACGAAGAGGTCTCACCGGAGGGAATCAATTCATCGGTGGTAGTTACCGGATCATGAATTACGGATACGACCTTCAATATCATATCTTCACTTAGCGCCGTCATCGCCGGCCAATCCACGATTCCCGGGCCAAATTTCAGCTCAACGCTGCTATCCGGTTTACCTATGCCGTGATACACACGGTTATCATAGATAGTACTGTCAAAGTAATACTTCGGTTTCATAAAGTTAACGTCAATATTCTCTGCCGAAGTAAGGTATCCCTGATTTGCAGCGGTTGCAGCAATACTTCTGGCATCCATTAAGGCAACGGAAGCTACTTGACCGCTAGTGATCTTAGAGCCTTCTCTATTCGGGAAATTTCGTGTTGTATGACGGATACTGAAACCGTTATTCGCAGGTACATCTCCTGCTCCAAAGCATGGTCCACAGAAAGCAGTTCGTATGGTTGCTCCGCTTGCCATCAGCTTAGCTACCGAGCCATTCTTAACTAATTCCATAAATACCGGTTGGCTTGCCGGATAGACACTTAAGGAGAATTCATCTGCTCCGATGAATTTGCCGTTCAGGATATCGGTTGCATCACAGATATTCTCAAAACCACCACCGGCACAGCCGGCAATGGTACCCTGATCCACATAGAGCTTACCGTTACGTACCTTGTCCTTTAAAGAATATTTAATCTTATCATTACCGAGACTGATCAAAGCTTTTTTCTCGACTTCATCCAGAATATCATACAGATTAGCATTCAATTCATCAATGGTATATACATTGCTTGGATGGAACGGCATCGCAATCATCGGCTTTATCTCTGATAAATCCACATAAATCATACCGTCATAATAGGCTAACGGAGCTGGCGAAAGCTCTTTGTATGCTTCCGGTCTGCGATGAAGCTCATAGAAATCCTTTACTGAACTGTCCGTAGTCCAGATTGAGGAAAGGCAGGTTGTCTCTGTGGTCATAACGTCAATTCCGGTCCACACTGAGATTCTCTATGCCGTCTCCGACGAATTCCATTACTTTATTATTTACATAACCATTCGCAAATACAGCTCCGATGATAGCCAGCGCAACGTCCTGGGGACCCACGCCTTTTCTGGGGGTACCGGTCAGATATACTGCAACTACTTCGGGCATATTGATATCATAAGTTCGGCTTAATAACTGTTTTACAAGCTCCGGACCGCCTTCTCCGATTGCCATGGTACCAAGTGCGCCATAACGGGTATGGCTGTCCGAGCCCAGAAGCATATTGCCGCCTTCGGCAAGCATTTCACGGGCATACTGATGAATTACTGCTTGATGAGGCGGTACATAGACTCCGCCGTATCTCTTAGCGCAAGAAAGTCCAAACATGTGATCATCTTCATTGATTGTACCACCGACTGCACATAAGCTGTTATGACAGTTCGTAAGAACATATGGTACCGGAAATTGTTCCAGACCGCTGGCTCTTGCTGTCTGAATAATACCTACAAAGGTAATATCATGGGAAGTTAATTTATCAAATTTGATTTTGAGCTTCTTATCATTGCCTGAGGTGTTATGATTTGTCAGAATCTCATAAGACATGGTACCTTTTCTGGCTGTTTCTTTCTCTGCAGGGATTCCTGTTTTTGCTGTAATAGCAACTGCCTCCTGCTCCGGGATAATCTCTTTACCATTCCATAGGTAAGCGCCTTTTTCATATAGTTTGATCATACGAATAACCTCCCTTAACCCTTGTGGGGCATATTCCTTCGAATTCATTAGTGACGGACATGAAACAACAGCTTAATCTTCGATATAGCCTTCTGCAAGATTTACATAAAAATAATCATCACAGATAATGCCTTTCGTATTTATCACTCCACCTTTCGCTTTCACTGTTAACTTAATCTTGCCGTCTTTGGTAGGTACAAATTTGATGGTAACTTTACCGTCAAAATCATCATTGAAATATCCGGAGTCAACAAATAATTCATCATAGCCTTCAAATTTAAAGCGAATCTCAAGATTAGCTTCTGCCATAAATAAATTAATCGGATCCTGAGGCAGACTTACACTCTTGCCGGCTTCCAGATCAGTCACATTAATACCTTCATTATATTGATCTTCCGGTCCCACATAATATGCTTTTACATATTCGAGCTTTAAGTCAGTCTTATTATTAATTACGATTTTACTATCATTATTTTCCATGTATATTAATACGGCGATAATTAATAATAAAGCTGCAACCGCGATAGCTGCGATTGTAATTTTTTTCTTAGATTCAAAGAACTCCTCCGGTTTTACGGGTTTCTCTGCTTTCACCCTAATTCTTCTCATTTAGTCATTCCTCCATATAATAATCAAATTTTCAGACAATCTTAATGATAATAGGTTACCACAAAATAATCAAGTGTTTTTTCATGGCGGACGGAGTCAAAAATCCAAAAGAGCTATGAACTGCTCAACCTGAGAAGCCCATAACCCTATTTATCTGTATATTAATTTCAATAAAATATTTTTACATATTTATTCATTACGCTTTTTATTATCGTTGTACCCTTCCGGAAGCATCTCCGCCAACCAGAGTATCTACTTCTGCTCTTGATACAAGATTAAAATCTCCCGGTATCGTATGCTTTAAGGCCGAGGCTGCAACTGCAAACTCAAGTGCCTGCTCCATGTCCTTACCGTCTAATAATCCGCAGATCAAACCACCGGCAAAGGCATCTCCACCACCGACACGGTCAACAATACGAATATTATATTTTCTGGAATGATAGAAGTTCGATCCGTCATAAATGCAGGCAGACCAGCCATTATCCGATGCGGAATAGCTCTCACGCAGAGAACTCACCACATATTTAAAGTTGAATTTCTTTACCATTTGTTCAAAGATATCCTGATACCCGGATAATTCAAGCTCTCCACTGGTCACATCCGTCTTACCGGGTTTGAAACCAAGAACCTTCTCGGCATCCTCTTCATTACCGATGCATACATCTACATATTGCATCAGATTTGACATGATTCTCTGAGCTTTCTCGGAAGACCAAAGCTTCTTCCGAAAATTAAGATCTACGGAGACCATTATATTCTTACGCTTTGCTGCCTTCAACGCTTCCTCGGTTAAAAGTGCTGCTTTATCACTGATTGCCGGAGTGATACCGGTAAAATGAAACCAGTCTGCTCCGTCAAATATCGCATCAAAATCAAAATCCGAAGGATCTGCTTCCGCTATCGAAGCATGTGCTCTATCATAGACAACATTGGAGGCTCTCATAGAAGCTCCGGTTTCTAAAAAATAAATCCCGAGTCTTTCTCCGCCTCTGGCAACAAATTCACAATTTACATTATACTTTCTGAGTGCCGCAATCGCACTGTCACCGATCGGATTCTTTGGAACCTTGGTAACAAAATAAGCCTCATGTCCATAGTTAGCCAAGGAAACAGCTACATTGGCTTCTCCACCACCGTAGCATACATCGAAGCTGTCTGATTGAATGAATTTCTGATATCCGGGAGTGGATAGGCGAAGCATAATCTCTCCCATTGTTATCACTTTTGCCATTTTTTCTCTCCTTAAGGTATAGTTACTGATCACAATTTATACTCAGTATAGTTCTCCGATTTTCGTTCGTCAATGGCAAAAAGATTTCAAAAACTCGTAATTATTGCTCTGTTATTGTGTCTTTTCCTTCCGAATTCCCTTATCGTGCAGTGTGGTAAATAATCCCATAAGCATACTTACAATTGCAATAAAGAAGGGCAGAATAACCTCTGACTGTGTTGCTGTATATCTTGAGATATCCGACATACAAAGAATCAATGCAATGATTGATATCAATGCAAATATCATCCCATTCATAAATCTCTTGAATTTACTGATCTTATAACGATTCACCATCTTTTTCATAATAATCACGCCTTTCTCACATCCTGTGGATACCTTTTGCAGTATCACAATACCCCCGATAGAGACAAAACTAACATCTCTATCTATTAAACGAAGGAAACTGGAAAAGCGTTGCATTATTTTAATGAAAATTTGAAAATATTTGTATTTATTTTAAAAATAGGATAAAATGTAACCATATTTCGGAAATACTAGTCCAAAAGCTGAATAAATTCTTCCATTGGCATAGGATGATAGAACAAATAACCCTGTGCCATATCACATAAGTTCTCTCGGATGAACTCCAACTGTTCGACTGTCTCGATCCCTTCCGACAATACTTTTAAGCCAAGGCCCTTCGCTAAGGATATAATCCCGGAGATAACCAATTTATCCTGCTTCTCCATTGTATTGTGCATGAAGAATTCCCGATCGAGTTTTAGAATATCAATCGGCAAGCTCTTCAATAAATTAAGTGAGGAAAAGCCGGAACCAAAATCATCAATGGATATAATAAAGCCATGCTTACGTAGATTATTGACAAAGAAACGAAGCCGGTCAAGATTATTGATGAACATACTCTCGGTAATTTCCAGTTCGATTAAGTTTGGCGAAATATCATAGCTTGTCAGAAGTTGCTGCAAACGATCTATAAACCTGGAGTCA
This sequence comes from Bacillota bacterium, assembly GCA_017861355.1. Lineage (GTDB taxonomy): Bacteria > Bacillota > Clostridia > Lachnospirales > Lachnospiraceae > Mobilitalea. The sequence goes on along the minus strand of JAGFXQ010000098.1, from coordinate 7,130 downwards.
TCCAGATGTATTCTCGATACATTCATTGATATGATGATCGGCTTTTTGCCGGAATCGATCCAACTGCGCATTGCCTGCAGGGTTGCTTCATATACATAGAAATCAAGGTCAACAATGAAACCGTTTTTCTCAAAAATTGGTATAAATTCATCCGGACCCATCAGCTTTCCATCGGGGAGTTTCCAGCGGACTAGAGCCTCTGCCCCATTTATCTTCATGGTTTTAAGGTCCATCTTTGGTTGATAATACACTACGAATTCTTTGTTCATCAATGCATTATGCATATTGTTTTCTATCCTGTTTTCCTTCATAACTTTCTCATGAAGTGATTTATCATAGATGGCATAGCTACTCTTGTGTAAGCCCTTCACTGTCTTTCGTGCAATATTTGCTCGATCGATTGCCAGACTGAGGCTATAATCTTCTTTCGCCAGTAAGTAGATTCCACTGATCAGAACAATGTTAATCTCCGGAAAATCCTCTTTTAGATTCTTGGTAATAGCTGAGTGGCAGTGATGAATTCTCTCTATAGCCTGATCATAGCTCTGATAAGCTAGTAGCATAACAAAAATATCAGCGGTGATTCTACAGAATAATTCATCGCTATGGATCGCGTTGCCGGCTAGTTTCGCAAAATGAATCAGAATATCATTTCCTACCGAATAGCCCCATTCATCGTTAATATTTTTAAAACGGTCAAAGTCGCAATACATAACAAGGTATTTTGTCTGTTCATTTTCTACAATCAGCCTCATTCCTTCTGCTTCAAATCTGGACAAGGTCAGAAGTCCCGTCATAGGATCTATCGAATTAACACGATTAATGAAGCTGGTGACATCAGAGGTATTAATCATATGAATTGCGACCCCATCCGGACTGATTATTCGGGAGGCCGTAGTGCTGTACCAATAATCCTTCTCAGCGTTATAAGCCTCCATGGAATAGCTTTTTGCACCGGAGCATAGACCATTTCTCGGACAGGGCTCACAAGGCTCCTCTTTTCCGTAAATTGCTTTATAACATAGATTTCCGAGTTCCACATCGGGATACTGCTTCTTTGTATAATCACTAAAATATTCGATTTGATAGGTGTCCTGTTTTACAGCATAGTTACAGAGCTTTTGATTATTCAAGGTCGCCTGGGTGAAAAATATTTCATTATCCAACAAACTTTGATTATTTAACTGGATGATAAAGGTGCTGATCAGCTTTGTCATCGTATACAAAGAATCCAACTCATGTTTTGTCCAGTTTCTTTCGGCGGTACAATCCTCAAAGCTGATGGTACCAACATGCTGATCATCATAATTGATAGCGCATTGAACCAATGATTTAATATCATTATGCTCATAGAAGCTTTTCATCTCTGAAGAAGGATCCATGCAATTGATGTCATTCACATAATATACACCGTAATCATGAAATAACTTGTCAAAATCATTACGACCCATGGCCGGAATATCGAATTCGCTGGTATTAATCGAGGGAATGTTCGTATTACGCCACTCATAACTGATGTAAGCTTTTGTGCCGCGGAGTTGTTTCTCAATAATCACAATACGGGACAGGTCATAATACTTTCCTATCTCTTGAAGAATTTTATTCACGGCTACCCGCGAATCCGTAGAGCGGTTTAATATATCAACTGCATAATTTAACAAGCGTTTTTCTATCTCCGGGTTGGTTTGATCGATCAGATTAGCCTTGATCCAGTGGTCATTTGCTTTTTGACTTGAACGGTCATATCTCTTTGCTTCCGGTCCATAGAAAGCATACTGGTCCTTTCCCTTGGATTTGGCATAATATAGTGCCATATCTGCCTTTTTATACAAAGTGTCATAATCGGTTCCATCCTTTGGATAGGTAGCAATTCCGATACTGACCGTAATTGCATCATCCGCATGAAGGCCTTTTAGATATCTGCGGCTCATATCACAAATCAACTTAGCTGTAGTCGAAATATTTTCTGCATCCATTATTCCTTGTTTGAGAATGACAAATTCATCTCCACCGATTCGTCCGGGGATATCCGTACTGTCCAGGATTTCTTCCAGCTTTCTTGCAAAATTCTCCAACAAAATATCGCCGAACAGATGCCCCCATACATCATTTGCCATTTTAAAATTATCGATATCAATAATCATAAAGTTGTGAACGGCATTATCATTCTTCGATTTACTATATGCAAAGCAAGTTTCGATTTTCTCTTTTGTAGTATTTCGGTTGTAAAGTCCGGTTAACGGATCTCTCTGGGATTTCTGCAGTAGTTTCTCGTATTCTCTACGATCTTTATCAATATTCAAGGTACGTCCAACAATCAGATGAGCTTTTCCAGTGGAATCTTTTAAGCATGTACCCTGATATCTAATCCATATGTACTCATGATTATCACCTAATGCACGAAGCTCCTGCTGGATATAAGTATCGCCACGGTCCATCGCATCGCAGTATTCGTGGAAGGCACTTACATCCTCCGGATGAATCCATCCCTTACCAAGGATAAAATTGCGATAATCTTTAATTATAAGGTTCTCATTGGAATATCTGCCATGAAACTTTTGGTATTGATTCAGTTCCTTCTTATCAATATCGTATTCCCACAGTGCACAATCGGTCAGTTCAGCAATCAGTTTGTATTTTACCTTCTCTAATTCCAGCGCACTCTCAGCAGCTTTCCTATCTGTAATATCATGAAAGTTAAGAATAATGCCTTTCACCACATTATCGCCTTCCAGGCTGGTATGAATGATGGTTTGATAAGTTTTCCCATCTACCCCGATCAATTCGATATGTAAGGGATGCTTTTGAATGGATTTAATTTTACGATGATTGTTTGATTGTTCCGCTTCTTGAATTGCATTGATTAGCGGTGTAAGACACTGAACTAAGGATGGACTGATGCTGGACAATTCGGATTCTCCCATAAAACGACCGTAATCTTTGTTTTGTATTCCGGTAATTTCACGGATATAGGGAGTCGCATATAAAAGCTTACCTGCTTTATCCATATATAAGACAGCGATCTGACCATAACTCAGAAACTGTAAGAATCTTTTATCGTTCAATAAGTTATCAATGTTATTCACACTTTCTTCTGAATACTTCACCTGCATCGTCACTCCTGTTTTTCTTTTGTCTGTTTTTATCTCATAAATCAAATAAGTTACGCGTATCCTATTTACCTAATTCACAAAATATCGATTATTCTATTCTTGATTTGATTATAGTACAAATGACTCATTTAATCAACATTTTAAGACATAGTGCTATTATAAAAGCATGTTATGAATCATCAGAGGCTTTCGTATGTAAGTTACACATACGAAAGCCTCTTGCTAATACGATTTATTTCACGATCTCAGAACCAAATCGAACACAATCCTCCAAATCTTCCTCATCCGGTACCCAGTACTTGCGAAGTCCTTCATTTACGATGGTAAAACCAGCTTCCTTCAAATGATCTGCCAACAACTTCACCGCTTCACCACTCCAGCCATAGCTGCCGAAGGTAGCTGCTTTTTTGTTCTTAAACTTTAGACCTTTTGTCATCTCCAGGATACCGCCGAGAGAGAATAGATATCCGTTATTGATCGTCGGTGCACCCATCAGAATCATCTTTGATTTGAATATCTCGGTAATCACATCATTCTTATCTTCCTTCGACGCATTCATGAGTTTTACCTTTACTACCGGGTCACTCATCTCAATGCCTCTGGCGATTGCTTCCGCCATCTTTCTGGTGGAATTCCACATCGTATCATAGATAATGGTGATCTGATTTTCCTGGTAGTCCTTAGCCCAGTCCAAATAACGTTCCACAATCTGTGTCGGATGGTCCCTCCAGATGACGCCATGACTGGGACAGATCATATCAACCGGCAGATGAAAGCTGAGCACCTCTTCTATCTTCTTCACTACCATCTTACTGAAAGGAGTCAATATATTTGCATAGTATTTTGTAGCTTCTGCTAATAATTCTCCTTGGTCTGCCGTGTCGTTATACAGTGTCTCCGTAGCGTAATGCTGACCAAAGGCATCGTTGCTGAACAGAATATTCTCTCCATCCATATAAGTGAACATGGTGTCCGGCCAATGTAGCATCGGAGCTTCGATAAAGGTAAGTGTACTGTCACCAACCTCAAGTGTGTCACCCGTTTTAACTATATGAAAATTCCAATCCTGATGATAGTGTCCCTTAATAATTTTCGCACCATTTGCTGTACAGTAGATCGGAGTGCCCGGTATCTCACGCATGAGCTCCGGTAAGGCTCCGCTGTGATCAGATTCATTGTGATTCATGATAATATAATCAATCTCTTTTAGATCAATCTCCTGCTTTAAACGCGCAACAAATTCCTTATCAAAAGGTTGCCATACCGTATCGATTAATACCGTCTTCTTATCTCGGATAAGATAGGAATTATACGAGGATCCTTTTTTGGTGGAATACTCATTTCCATGAAAATATTTTAACTCCCAATCAATCTTTCCTACCCAGGATACTTTATCACTGATTCTTTTACTCATCTATGATTCCTCCTATGCAAATTGAATATTTAATATGATTTAATAATACTACTATATCCTTATCATATACAACTATCAATGATTCAAATCACAGATTAGTAAAATAATGATTAAAGTGTAAAAAAGCACCTTAATCAAATAATTCAATTCAATTTGAGGTACTCTCATTCATCTATTCTACCAACAGATTGCAGTTCCATAGATTAAGGAGCTTATGTAGACAATAGATATAATTGATTTTGGGAATATTCGATGAGGTATAGATTGGTACCGAGTCATAATATTCCTTGTTAATGTAATATTTCATTTCTCCAATTACCGTATTTGCTTTAATCGGAGCATCGACATAGTCCGGTAGATGAACCTCTGTGGTTACCTTTTCATCATCCCGCATCAGAAGTGTCAAGTCTCCGTTCATATAGAGATCTTCATAATTTTGTTGCCCCTTCTTCACGAGAATAGGGTCCAATTTACTATTTTTAAAGATCTGACGTTCTTTATAATTATTAATACCATAGGTCATCAATTCCTTGGTATCGGACCATTTCAGGCTTTTGTTCGGAGGCCAGCCACATCCAAGAACTACGGAGATGAACGACTTATCCTGTCTTTTGACTGCTCCGACGAAGCAGTAACCTGCATCACCGGTAAATCCGGTCTTCACTCCAATGGCACCCTCCATCATATATAAGAACTTATTCTTATTGGTTACATTGAAGCTTCTGCCTTTCTTAATCTCCTGAAAGGCATGGGAAGAGGTGTTGGTTATCTCTAGAAAGGTCCTATTCTTCACCGCATAACTTGCGATAACCGCCAGATCTCTGGCAGTAGTATAATGTCCCTCCGCATCCAGTCCGTTCGGAGTTATGAAATTGGTGTTCTCGCATCCCAGTTCTCTTGCTTTATCATTCATCATCGTCGCAAAACCCTCTACGGAGCCGCCGACATGCTCGGCAATGGCGACAGCGACATCATTATGACTTTCCAGCATCAAGGAAAAGAGCAAATCCTTCAGATAATATTGTTCTCCGGTTCGAACATTTAACTGGACATCAGGCATTCTGGCTGCGTTGGAGGACACCTCCACTACATCGGTAAGTTTTGCATTCTCAAGAGTTACGATACAGGTCATAATCTTGGTTGTACTGGCCATTGGCATTCGTTTGAAACCGTTTTGTTCAAAGAGAACACGATTATTGGAGGCATCCAGAAGCAATGCCGAACTAGCATGAAGACTAAGTTTTGTATTCGTTATTTTACTCTTGGTATCAAGCTGCTCCGCGCCTTCGCCACCCTCCTGTTCGGACAGCTCCTCCTGTAAATTCCCTTCTGCTCGTAATAGCTTTTTATACTTCTCTTCATCCTGAGCTGCCTGCTCATTCTCCGTTCTGAGCTTATTGTCAAAGTCTTCAAAAACCAAGTCCGTAGAATTAAGTATTTCATCATAATACTCCTTCACATGATGATATTGTGTCAATGCGGTCAAGCTGAGCAAGCCAATCAAGGGTAATGCCATCAAATATTTATGTTTCAACATTTCCAATCCCACTCCTTCCTTACTCTAAATTTATTGTAAAAGCTTCAGAATATTCATCTTTTCCATCCCTTGGCAACACAAGATGTCACAATAAATAATTTCATCTGTCAGGAATAGAAAACATTGCTTTTCTGCCATTAATCAGAGATAGGAAAACAACTTTACGGCTTAGTTTATTCATTGTATAATGAGAGATATGACAAAATATAAAGGGGTTTATAAAATGTCCGAAGGAAAGAACGAAACAGATCAAACAAACAAGGTGACAGAGGAATTACAAGAAACTGAGGCGAACCTCACGAAACCCTCGGATCAAATCATAGAATCGGATAATCATTCTTTCGAGCAAGACCTGACAGCTACTGCAGACAAGAAAAAGCTTAATCTATATAAGTTGCTACGTATTGTTTTCTTCCTCGGCTTTGTAATATTTGCTATACTATTTATCAATGAGGTGTTCCTTACCCCCTATCGAATTAATAAATCTATCGAGAAGACAAATAATCTGTATAAGACGAATCGATATTATTCTTCTGTGACAGCTACACCTGCTCCTACACTACCGCCATTCACGGACAATTCCGTAGTAGATTCCGATGTGAACACCACGACAAAACTACCGGTGTACGATCCCACCAGGGATGATAAAGGCAGACTGCTTCAATTTGCAGATCTGTTGGCGGTGAATGAGGATGTGAAGGGCTGGATTACGGTTCCTGATACAAATATAGATTATGTTGTAATGCAATCCGGTAACGATGACCCGGAATATTATCTTACCCGAGATATAGAAAAGCAGGAATTGAAAGCAGGAAGCTTATTTTTAGATTATAAATGCTCGGTAGAAGCAAATTCCAAGAATATGACGATTCACGGACATAACATGACCTCAACCGATAACATGTTCCATTACCTGATTAAATTCAAAGAATTGGAATACTACAAAGAACGTCCGGTATTCACCTTTGACACGATCCTGCAGACCGGACAATGGAAGATATTCGCCATCTTTATTACCAATGGTGGTTCAGAAAAAGAAGATTTTTTCAATTATACAAGATCTGAC
>JAGFXQ010000328.1 GCA_017861355.1 Bacillota bacterium | reverse complement strand
ATAATCCACTGCCCCATCTTCCAGGGATAAACCTTCATGAAGTATATGCTTTGCATGAACTGTCATAGTTTTGCCTAAACCCTGGCATTTTGGACAAGCACCTTCTCTTGTGTTATAAGAATAATGCGTTCTTGTCAGCTTCTCCATACGTGTCTTGCAATGATTGCAATACATATAAACTACAAAATCCCCATCCTTCTTTTCCAATTCCTCTTTGCAATCTGCGGCTGATATTGTCTTATGGCAATGCGGACATTCTCTTAATCCAAGCTTCTCATAGATCATGCGCAGTTCGGTATAGATATCCGTCAGAGTTCCTACAGTTGATCTGGGATTCCGATTTGCCTCCGTCTGCGTTATCATTATGGCCGGAGACAGATTATGAATAAAATCCACCTTGGGTTTACGAAGGCCCTGCATTCCTAAGGCTTCCAAGTATTGTCGCTGACATTCCTGGAAGATGACATCCATAGCCAGAGTTGATTTTCCCGAACCGGATAGCCCAGTGAACACAATCAACTTCCCCCTGGGGAGCTTTAATGATATATTCTTAAGGTTCCCTTCGTTTACTCCCTGCATTATTATATCTGACATGATTAATACACCTTCCTTCTATGCTTTTACTATTTCTTTTATTATACCACAAAAAAAGCCACCGGACATTACATCCGGTGGCCTAAAGTGTTTCATATAAATTATTCCTTAACGCCGCCTAAGGCAACACCAGCAATAATATATTTAGATAACAAGAAATAAACAATAAATAATGGCAATACAGTAAGGGTCAGTCCTAAATAGATGGAACCGAACTCCGTCTTATAAATATCACCACGAAGTAAGCTAACCATGATAGGCATTGTATACTTATCATTGTTCGTAAGTAAGATTAAAGGCATAAACAGGTTGTTCCAGCTTCCAACGAAGGCAAAAATTGCCTGAGTCGCAATTGCAGGTTTCATAATCGGAATAATAATCCGGTTGAAAATGTTAAACTCTCCTGCTCCGTCGATACGACCTGAATTAACAATATCAATCGACAAGGAAGCCATTAGATACTGCCTCATAAAGAATACCATGGCTGGTGCTGCTATTGACGGTAAAATTAAAGGCAGAAAATTATTTGTCATATGGATTTTATAAATAAACTGATAAAAACCGATACTGGTTACCTGTGCTGGAATCATCATTACAGCCAAAATAAAGGTAAAGAATGGTTGACGTAATCTCCAGTTATAAGCAACTAATGCATATGCGGTTAAGGAAGAGAAATATACCGCACAAGCTGTTGAACCGGTAGAAATAATTACAGAGTTTATAAATCCCTTAATTGGATCAAATGTTTTGCCTTCTAATACAGCCCAATTGCTCGCTAAAAATTTGGAAGGTAATAATGATATTGCATGCTGCTGTATTTCGAACGTACTGCGAGTTGCATTCATTATCATAATCCAGAAGGGCAGGATACTTAATACCGCCAGTGTTATACACACAATATACTTAACAATCTTTAAAACAATTTGGGACGTGCGATTCATCTTCATTATGCAGCCCTCCTTGTTGCTTTTTCTTGTCTTTTATATTCTTTTTCCATTTTTTTATTAAGCTTATAGATCTTTGAAGCTTCCTTATCGCGCATTACATAGAATATCATCGCAGATAAAACACAGATAATGACAAACATAATCATACTCGCAGCAGATGCTCGGTTATATAGATAACTTCCACTAAATGCCTGATTATAGATAAACAAACTTGTTGTCAGCGTTGCACCATCCGGGCCTCCGTTCGCTATGAACATCCTCGGAATATCGAACATCTGCAAACCACCAATTAAGCTCGTTATCAGTGTATATAGAAGTATTGTTCTCACATTCGGTAGTGTCACAAAGAAGAATGTCTGTGCACCTGAAGCGCCGTCAATGTCCGCCGCCTCAAAAATCTCAGGATTAATACCCAAAACACCTGATATCAAGACAATCATAGTACTACCATACCACATCCAGAACTGGATAAAGGAAATAATACCCCTAGCCGTCATTTTATCAAGGAGAAAATTAATCGGCTCTTTGGATAATCCAAGTGTTACAAAAAAGTCATTAGCAGGACTCATCGGGTATCCAAACAGTGAACTGAACAAAATTGCAATTGTAGCAGCCGTAATAATATTGGGCATATAGAAAAGAACCTTGAACATACCCTGACCCTTAATCTTACGTCTTGGGCTAGTGAACCAAGCCGTGAGAAGAAGTGCAAGCAGAATCTGAGGAATAAAGTTAATAATCCAAATAACAAGTGTATTTCCTAAGGATTCCTGGAAGGAAGGATTTTTGAGAATCGTCTGGAAATTCTGAAAAGGATCTGCCAAGAATTTGAAGGTTGTTTTTCCCAACCCCTTCATATCTGTGAAACCGATCACTGCGGTATATAACGTAGGATAAAGATTAAAAATTAGGAACGCTAGCACAAAAGGTATGGAGAAGATATACCCATATTTAGCGTAGTTAACACTCTTGCGTCGCATAAGCGTTCACCTCCGATAAAATTTGTTTAAACTCTTGTAAATAAATAATCATAAGAAGCCCATGAATAGTGCTTCTCTAGGTCGTATGCCTGTTAAATAATAAACATGGCTTACATACAAAATTAGGGGCGGTCGAAAAGATATCCTCCCGCCCCTAATATCAGGTTTAAATTATTCTACAACAACATCAAGATTGTCAGCAATATCCTGCTTAAAGTCTGCAATTGCCTGCTCACGAGTCTTGTTACCAGCGGTGTACTCACGTACCTGTCCACGCCAGTAGCTATTGATTGTCTCATCGTACTGAGTTAAGTTCTTACCAGTAGCGAACTCACCTGCGGGAACAAATACATCGAACATGTTCTGTCCACCTAAGAAGTCGATAGAACCATTGGACTTGCTCATAACTGTACCGGAAGCAACTGTATCCTTTGTGCCGCCTTCGCCGTTAAGAGTACCGTTAGCCCAGAAGTACTGAAGACCTGTATCAGAGCTATCAAGTGTAATCCACTCAATGATATCGCCAACAGCAGCTTTAACCTTGCTGTCTTTGTTAGCAAGTACATAAGAACCACCCCAGAAGAAACCAACCGGAGGCTCACATACAGCCCAGTCACCATAAGTGCCTTCGCCAGCTTTTGTTCCGCCGGAATTACCAGCCATAACGTAGTTAATTAACCAAGCAGGACCAAAGAAACCGAAGATCTTCTGTGTGCCGGCATCCTTCATGTCTGCATACCAAGCATCTGTCCAGTCCTGAGTATCATTATGATAACCATTGTCTTTTAACTTTTTGGAAAGGTCTAAGAAAGCTTCACGCTTAGGATCGATGTAAAGCTTGCCATCTACGATCCAAGGCTTATCGGAGCTATTCTCAACTGCATGCCAGATATCGCCATCGCCAGATACGATTCCGTAGCCTTTAGCTTTTAACTCAGCTGCAGCTGCGAAGAACTTATCCCATCCGGGACCAATCTTATCTTTGATAGTTGCCGGATCATCGGTTCCCCAAGTATCTTTAGCAAGAGAACGACGATAAATGAAAGCACCGCCTGTTGCCTGATAACCAAGAGCTACAAGATTTCCATCAGGATTTGTTCCGATATCGATAGTATACTGAGCGATAGCAGAATCTTTTAACAGAGTATCAACATCAATACCAAGATCCTTATAGGAAGCTGCATACTGATAAGCATCACCCTGTGAATACTTTAAGACGAATGCGTTCTCTGCACAGTAGATGTCAGGAGCATCTGCGCCGCCACCAGCAAGAGCCTGGTCAAGAGCGGGCTGATAAGCGCCGTCTGTGGTAGCAATAACAGTTGTCTTGATTTCGTACGGAAACTCAGGATGAAGAGCTTTGTACTTCTCAACCATCTTAGGAACTTCATCGGTGAAGGACCAAAGATTGATAACTTTGACATTAGGATCATTTGTTACTTCTGTTGTTGTTGCTGCAGGAGCTTCTGTAGCCTTAGGTGCTTCAGTAGCTGTGCT
>JAGFXQ010000327.1 GCA_017861355.1 Bacillota bacterium | reverse complement strand
ACCGTTAAGCATGCATAACCAATCGCCATAATTTCCTCCTTCGTTACTTACTGATGATAAGCTTTCTCTTTGAGATATTCCTTGATATTACTGCGGCAGGCAAAAATAATTAATGCTGAATAAAGGGCTGTATATATAACTACAATAGTAGAATGATTAAGCAGGAATAATTCCAGCGGAAAGATGAGAAGTGCATAGAGACTTGTAATGGTATATCTGCGTACAAAGGGAAAGATTACGACGCAGGCTAAGAATAGAATTAGAATTAATGACGGTTGAAAGATAAGCAGTGCACCGAATATCGTTGACATTCCTTTCCCACCTTGAAAATGTAATTGTATCGGAAAGATATGACCAAGCAGAACCATAAGAATGCAAAGTAGAACTGCCCATTCCGGCAGCATTAGGCTTTGAGAAAGGAATACAACGAAAGCTCCCTTAAAGGCATCCCCCAGAAAGGTCAGAATAAAGCCTTTTCTTCCGGCAAGTCGACTAACATTCATTGCTCCGGTAACACTGGTTCCAATCTCTCTGATATCTTTATGATAGAATAGGTGTGCATAATAGTAGCCGGTATTAAAACAGCCTAATAAGTAACTGATTATGATAAGAATAATAGACTTGATCAACATAATAAAACCTCCACCATATAATTCACTTATTGATATAAGTATTACCATGAAATACTGTCTTATAGAATAATCTTATTTTACTATAACACACACCTGTTATGCAATGATTCTTAGTTCGTATGATACAGGAGAAGTTGTCTCTGCCAATCTTTGGAAGGTTCATAATCCTCTAACGTTATATGACCAGCCTCAAGTAAGAGACTTTTCTTAAGTATTCGTACCTCCTCATCACCCAGAAGCTGATATACTCTAAGATACTCGTCCGGATAAAAGCACTCTTCCAAGAGTTCGATTAAATCAAGGATACTTCTTACTCTTTCCCTGATCAGAGTTATCTTGTCTTCTAAGGTATCCAAATCACCGATTTCTTGAATTAAATCTCGGAGCTCTTCATCCTCCATCGTTCTTCCCTCATATAACTCTTCCGGCTCCTCTATCTCACCTTCGGTGATGATAAAGAAACGTTCCAGGGTATTCTGAACATAATTATTTGATAATCTTACTGCAAACTCGGGTATTGCTGACATCAGATAATCAGCCGGTTCATCCAAAAGTTCCAGTTCCTCGCATAGCAGATGGGCAGTCGCATTCAATAACTGTCCTATCTCGTCCTTATTCTTACCTGTTAGGATATTCTTCAGTTCACCTAACTCCTTATGTGATATTGCAAGCTCGCGACAGTCCTTATGAAGTAATTCACAACCCAAGGCATTAATTACCGTCAGTTCACACAGATTAAGCAGTAGTTGTTCGGCTTCAACATCAAAGTAATGTAATATAAGGTGAATTTTCTGTACCTTGAATTTCCGAAGTATCGTATCCTCAAGACTGATTCTCTTAATGTACCGGTAGATATATTCCATTCCAAGATACTCTTCCTGCGCGATCATGAGTGGATAATCAATGCTTCCCCCTGTCTCATATGCTCCAAACTCCATATTATAATCATGTAATGCCTCTTTCAGCCCGGTGAATATCGTATCATGATATGCAATACTCCTAAGCTTGCGGTCATTGTGGCAAAGTTTATTTAAGTTCGCTATCGAATCTGTTCTCATCTTCGCCACCACATCCAACCCTCGGAAGAATAGCACCGTCATCGTCTCCTTGGTAAGCAGCTCCAGTTTTAAATGCATATCCGGAACGGTTTTCAGATAAGCTCCAATCAGATACGCGATCGATTGCAAGATCTCCTGTGCTTTTTCAACCGGAACAGAACTGCTCTCCCCATTGGTATAGCGATCCACTTCTTTGGTCATTAGCTCCAATACTCCAAACTGTATCTGCTCAACCTGTTTCTCCGATAAGACTTGTTTATCTACTGCTTCCTGAAGCAAGGATTGAAAATAGTAACCCTGACTCAGTTTAAGTTCATTGATTACTGCTCCTTTAATATCCAGAGAATTCATTCTTATTCCTCCCCATCTATGAGTATGTTTAATCTTCCTTCCCATCCCAATCCAGAAAATCTACATAATTATCTTCATAGCCATCCATCGTTCGATAATTCGTCGTTCGATAGCGGACATCTCTACAATAGTTTTCCAGCATAGAAGTCTGAAGAAACTCAACTGAGCCCTGGCATACGTCATCAAAATACATCTTCATCAGCTTTATTAATTCATCATCTGTTAATTCCTCCAGAGATTCATTCTTAAAATGATAAAAGCATTCCTGTAGTTCAATCAGAGTATCAACATAATCCTGTTGGTTTATATATACCGAATCAGCAAATTCCATGATAATCTTCTGTATTACACCGCCACCAAACTCAACACGTCCCGTTAGTTCCAATACCTCCTTGCGGTTTTCAACCAACTGTAATATCTCCTGCTCCGATAATTGCAGCCTGTAACGGGTGGTGTAATCATTACATTCCCGTATAGCTGCAGCTGTCTGCTGTTTCAGAAATATCCCGGGTAATAGCATAAATTGATTATCCATAAGTAAAGATTCCTTTCTGAAATAAATTTAAATATAGGGGTTGACATTTTGCTAAATATGTGCTAACATTATAATGGATTATTATACATAGCATATATTATTACAGGACCAAAACTCATTATATGCTATTTGAAGTCAAGTGTCAAATATTATTTTATATGATAAGTTTGAATGTTAATTAATATTTTTAATATGTAGTCAGGGAGCCGGCTTGGGCTTCTTTTTTATTGCACATAAAGAGGAGGCTATTGCAAAATACAATTGTACGAAAATTGTAATTTTGCAAAAGCCCCTTTTCATTGTCCTGTGATTAGCAGATCCGGATTAAGGATATGTAAAATTCTACTGTCTTAAACAATGTTGTGAGAGGAATTCGTTCATTATGACCATGTATCATACCTCTCTCCTCTTTGCTTAGTTTCATTGCAGAGAATCGATATACTCGGTCCGTAATACGGCAAAAATGTCTGGAATCACTGCAAGCCATCATCAGATAAGGCGCAACAATTGCTTCCGGCCAGGAAGCCTTTATGACCTGTACGAGCTTATTATATTCCTTACATTCCGTGTCCGAACAGAGAGAAGGATTTACTCCGTTCACGACCTCCACTACAATCGAATCATTCTTTATTACCTTCTTAAGATAATCTTTCGCTGACTCCATCGTATCGGTACCCAAGAGTCTTAGATTCGCACCGGCAGCAACTTTAGTAGGCAAGACATTAATTGTGTCACTTCCCTCAATCATTGTTACTGCACAGGTGGTTCTCATCATGGCATTCAATTCGCCACCGGTAAGTTTGCCGATTCGGTTCAGTACCGGAGCAAAGCACCACAGATTAGCAAAAAGAATACGGTATGCAAAGCTACTATGTCTTCCCAGAGAGTCCATCATGGATCGTACCGGTTTGGTCAATTGAAAATGAAACGGGTTTTTCTCAATTGTAACAATCGCCTTTGCCAGCTTTCCAAGCATCGTATGGGTCGGTGGCGTCGAAGCATGACCGCCGGTTCCGAGTGAGGTGAATGACAGATTGGTAATTCCTTTCTCAGCAATACCGATTAATGCAGCTGATTTCGTAACTCCGGGAAATACCTTGTCGACAACAGCACCTCCTTCATCCAATACAAGCGCCGGTGTGATACCTCGTTTCTCCAGTTCCTTCACAATCTCCGGACAGCTTTCTCCAAAGATCTCCTCGTCTCCCGAAAAGGAGAAATAGATATCATGTTCCGGAATATAATCATTTGTTAAAAGATACTCTGCTGCTTCCATGATGCCGCAGAGGGTACCTTTTGTGTCCAATGTGCCTCTTCCCCATAGAATATCATTTTCGATTACCCCTTCAAAAGGAGGTCTGCTCCAACCACTCTCATCTGCCGGAACCACATCATAATGTGACATAAGAACAGTGGGCTGATCGGAAGCTCTTCCTTTCCAATGATAAAG
>JAGFXQ010000326.1 GCA_017861355.1 Bacillota bacterium | reverse complement strand
TATCAACGAAATAAGCTTTTAAGGTTTTCATTAGGACGCCATCTACTATGAATCAAAAACTGCTCCGGTAATTTTCCGGAGCAGTTCGATTACTATAGCATCTTTGATCCCTATTTAATTATTTTAATACATTATTCGTCAACCAATCGATAACCAACGCCTATTTCCGTAATGATATACTGTGGCTTTGATGGGTCTTCTCCTAACTTTCTTCTTAGGTTGCCCATACAAACCCGCAGAGACTGCGTATCATTCGTCAGCATACCTCCATAGATATTCTCTGCAATATATCTGTGTGTCAACACCTTTCCCTGATTTTTTGCCAATAATACAAGAACCTTATATTCATTTGGGGTAAGCTTTATTTCTTGGTCTGCAAGCCATACCCGGTGTTTCTCTATATCAATAAGCAGGTCTCTTATCCGAAAGATCTGTGATTCCTGTTCTACTGTAGTATTTTCTAACATTTTATGACGTAGAATTACACGAATACGGGCAAGAAGTTCCGGGACACTAAAAGGCTTAGTCAAGTAATCATCTGCTCCGGCATCAAGTGCTTCTATTTTTTCTCGCTCATGACCACGTGCCGAGATAATAATAATCGGCATTTGAGATATCATCCTTAGCTTTTTTATAACCTCAATTCCATCAAAATCAGGTAGGCCAAGATCCAGGACTAATATGTCAGGATTTCTGGATGTTGCCAACATAAGTGCCGTAGAACCATCCGAAGCATCAATGCATTTATAACCCTGCATTTCAATTGAAATCTGAAGGAAACTCCTTATCGACTTTTCATCATCTACTACTAAGATTAATGGTTCCATTTCTATACCCCTATTCTGTGAATATATAAAATCTTACGATAGTACCATGAGGTTCATAATTACTTACTGAGATTTTTCCACTGTGTGCCTCGATAATTGACTTACACAGGCTAAGACCTAATCCCATGCCTTTGCGATATATTTCCTTATTCGTCCGATTATGATGATACGGTTCAAAGACATGTACCAATTCATCCTGCAGAATACCAGGGCCATTGTCTCTGACTTCAAAGATTGCCTTGTTACCCTCACGATATAACGAGACAACGATCTCACTTCCACTTGGTGAATAATTGATTGCATTATTTAGTAAATTCACGATTACCTGCCGTATTAATATCGCATCTACTTTTATTAAAATGATTTCATCCGGTATATTAGCATAAACAATATGATTACCTGCATGCTTATTCACATGAGTGATTGCAGCTGTTATAATTTCCTCTGCAGCTTCTTCTTCTAAGTTCAGTTTCACTCTTCCATCTTCGAATCGTGTTGTTTGTAAAATATTTTCAACTAATTCATTAAGCCAGTCCGCATCATCATAGATACTCTGTAAGAAATTCTTCCTTACTTCATCACTAATTTTATCATAATTATCTTTCGCTGTACTTGCCAGTCCCATAATACCTGCCAGCGGCGTTCTAAAATCATGAGAAATTGATCGGAGCATGTCAGCACGTAGACGTTCCTTCTGCATTTCTAACTGTACTTTTTTCTGATTTTCATTAAGTTTTTGGCGTTCTAGGATTACTACAATCTGAGTGATAATGAGCTCAATAAATGCCACCTGAGTTGGAAGGATATTGCCCGTACCTGATAAAGCAATTCCTATCACTCCAAGTACTCCTCTCATATTCATGATCGGCTGATAATAAGCCTTTGCCTCACCAAATAATACGGTCCCGCGTCCGCAAGGACTTCCTGACTGGTATACCTCGAAACATGCTGATCGGTCTATCTCTCCATCAAAGGAATCCTCTCCCGTAATATATCTATCTATAATTTCACCTGAATCATTATATAGCTGTATCATTACATCAGCATCAAAGCGCTGTGATATCTCTTGTGCTGAGATTCGAACTAAATCCTCTTCGTTTTTAACATCTAGCAATTTCTTACCTATAATATAAAGTGATGAGATGTATTGTTCTCTATCTTCTACTTGTTGTCTTTCCTTTTTCACCTTGATCGTTAGCATACTTGTTATGAAGCCAACTATAAACATGACAAAGAATGTGATAATATAATCCGGATTGTTTACCTTAAGGTTATAGTAAGGCTCGGTGAAGAAAAAATTATATAGAATAACTGCACATACCGTAGCCGCCAGACTATATATATACCCTTCCGCCAAATAGGAAAATAATAATATCCCAAGTAGATAAATCATTACAATGTTAGATTCAAACATTCTGATTCGAAAGAATAACATTGATACCGCGGTACACATTAGCATAATAAAAATTAGTATTGAAATCATTTTTAATGACTTATGTGTTACTTGATCTTTGTCCATAAGTGAAAACCTATGATCCACATATATTCTTTCCTTATCAGGAGTATGTTTCTTACTAATTTTCATATCAACCACCTCTATTACGTTAATTTGCGTCATTTATCACATAATTGATAGGATATTCATTACCATAACACAAATCACTTTAGTTTTCCATCAAGAATTATTTATTATCTATATTGACATTGTTACTACTCCATAATATAATAGTTGTCACTACAACAGTTGCACAGACAACTATTATGGAGGTGACTTTATGTTTGTAGCTCACATGTCAATTATCGTGCGCTATTGCAGCATTTTCTTCGAGCAGGCTTTAGCTGACATTAATATTGGCCTGACTGAGTACCACGTATTAATTTATCTAAGTAAGAATGATACCGCGAATCAGGATACTATTGCTAAATACTATAAGATAGACAAAGGCTCCATTGCAAAGACAATGAATAAGCTGGAAGAAAAGAGTCTGATCATAAGGGCGAGTAATCCTAATGACAAACGTGAAAAGTTAGTTGTTTTATCCGAGAAGGGTAATAGCATCCTTGATGATATGCAAAAGGTAATTGATGACTGGTACCGCAATATATTTGAGAACTTAAGCGAGGATGAAGTCGCCAGTCTCTCCGGTATTTTAGAAAAGCTCTCTGAAAATGCTGTAAATACAGTAAAGGAAAGGAAAACAAATCATGACTAAATCAAACAAGTTAGAATTATCAAGTAAAACAAGATTCATTTTGATTATACTTGTCTACCTATTAGGTATCTTTATGGGTGCAATCGATACAGGAATTGTAACCCCTGCAAGAAATGTTATACAGAACTTCTTAGGAGTCGATGACAAGACGGGTATATGGATGATTACCATGTACACACTGGCCTATGCGGCAAGTATCCCTGTAATGGGTAAGCTGGCAGACAAATATGGAAGAAAGATAATATACATAATCAGTATATCCCTATTTGGACTCGGCTCTTTATTCTGCGGACTGTCACAGAGCTTTGACAGCTTCACGGTTCTATTAATCGCCCGCGCCGTGCAGGCCATTGGTGGTGGCGGTATCGTACCGGTAGCCACCGCTGAATTCGGAACTACATTCCCGAAAGAAAAACGTGGTATGGCCTTAGGTCTGGTCGGTGGTGTCTACGGAATTGCGAACATCTTCGGCGCCTCTGCAGGCAGTGCCATCCTTGACATCTTTGGTAAAGATAACTGGCAATTTATCTTCTATGTTAATGTTCCAATTACAGTATTCATCATTATCGCAGGCTTGATCGCACTGCCGAATTCTAAGGCAGAAACAGTGAAAAAGATTGATTTTGCCGGTATCTCCATACTGACCGTTATGATACTTTCCGTATTATACGGATTAAAGAAGATTGATTTCTTTGATTTTACCGCAACTATCACCAGTACCTCCGTCTATCCTTTCCTGCTGGTATTTATCGTTCTGCTCCCTGTGTTCATTTATGCAGAGAAGAGGGCAGAGGATCCGGTAATGAACCTGGATTATTTTAAGAACGGTAGGATTATAATCACTTTAATTTTATCCTTTATGACTGGTATCATCCTGATGGGCATGATCTTCGTTCCTCAGTTCTCAGAGAATGCGCTGAAGATTTCTACCGGCAGCGGTGGTTACTTTGTACTTATTCTCGGTTTGTTTGCCGGCGTAGGAGCTCCTGTCTCAGGTAA
>JAGFXQ010000325.1 GCA_017861355.1 Bacillota bacterium | reverse complement strand
ATGATATAGAATTGTTCCAATTAAGATAGCTGTACTTAATACCGAGATCAGCAGCCCCTCGGTCAGATAAGGTGTTCGGTATCTCAATGTAATATGATGAGCTCCCTCCGGCAGCTCTATTGCAGAATACATAATATTTGCTTTCAGTAATTCTGCTCTTTGTCCATCTACCCATGCACTCCAGCCTTTGCTGTACGGTATGCTGAACACCATGATACCTTTCTTACTTAGGTTCGTATCCCCTTCCGTCCGGTTATTACTTTCCTTAATATTATATAAGGGGTATTGCTTAAGCTGAAGCAACTGACTCTTCACGTGATCCATCCGGAGACTATAGACCTGTATCTCATCATATGTGTAGGTGACTGGCTCCGGAAAGGTAACTATTGCCTGGCTCTTCGGAATCTTGCTATAGCCGGTATTCACCAGATAATTCACTTTTCCAAAATACGTATTGTGGTATTTGTTGCGTACATTCACCCTCTTCGAGGCTTCTCTTATGCCCTTCACCTTAAAGGTCTGCAGCATCATTTCTTTCTTATCGATCCTCAGATTGGTAAAATGTATATAGGCTTCTGACTTGGGCTCACCCTCAAACTTCAGTGTCATGATCGCACCCTCGCGAAGTACCTGAATGCGATTGTTCTCTAATATAATTCCTTTCTTCGCCTCGATGTCGAAATCCAGCTTTGTAATACCGATACTCATATCTTGTTCCACAGGCTCAGCATAATCCGAATTCTTCATCAGAATCACAGAATAGATCAACGCATTCTGCTTCTCAAGTGCATTCAGTTTCCTAAAATCTTCTTCCAGCATATATTTCTGATACGTATAGCCAAGTGGCAGGGCGAATTCATTTTCCAGAAGATAAAAGGTATGCGCTCCGCGCTTTTGCGTATTCTTTAGTGCATAGGCATAGGGCGCTGCGTTCCTGTCTGTAGAAATAAAGTATTTCACTCCGGCTAAGGCATCCGGTATCGTACGGCTATCCTGATTGTCGATACGATATGCTGATCTTTGGCTGATCAGCTCCAATTGCTTATAATAATCCGTCACATTACCGTCAATCAGACTGTAATAAGCCGAAACATCATTGGTTCCCTTCAGAAGTGATTCGTTTCGCACATTATCACCGTAGGTTTCAATACGATAGAAGCCTTCCTCCGATACAGATGGCAATAATTCCTCACCATTCTCTGTGAGTTCATCAATCTGAGCACTTGTAAGAAATTCCTCTGCATATCCGTTAAATTGGGTTGCAAAAAAAGCATAACCATTAAAACCAAGATTACCAAGTACGAGCAGATATATCATTGCATTCTGGAGATTTCGAGCACCTCGCAGCTTCCCTGTCTGAAGACATAAGATTACCGCATACGAGATCAGAAGGATAATAAAAGTATATTTGACGATTGGGAAGGAGGGACCAAAGAAAGCCAGCACCCCGTATCCAAGGACTCCCACTCCCGATAATAATTTTTCCTGATTACCTAACTGATAGATCTTCTCATAAGTAACAGTGAATACTATCGCAACCACAAAGGACACTAAGAAGTCCCACCGGTTCGTTATATAGGAGAAGCCATTCATCAAGTATCCAAAGAAGGGTACCGATAGTGCTAAAACAGTTAAAGCAAAGGTAATTGCTACAGTTCGGTACTTCGGCTTACATAAGACAATCGCAATACTTATTCCGGTGACAGCAGGGAAAGCCAGGCACACCCAATAATTCGGGCCTATACCGGATGCAAATACTCCTTGGAGAGCATAGAAATAATATTCTTTATTATAATGAAAATAGCTTATTAACAGCTCAGGTTTACTATCCATTCTGCCATTCCTGAGAAATGCATAAATCACCGGCAGGAATATCACTGCTGCCATCGCCATGCCCAGCAGATACCAAACCCCTGTACGCAACCCGGTAGTTAGCAGTCCCCATATCTTACTCTTCTCCTCCCTGCAATAGGTAAACGCATAACGGAGGACCACATAGATCACCGCCATGACCGTCACTATATATAGGAAGTAAAAGTTGCTGGCAGTGCATATAAAAGTCATTGCAACCAGCAGATATGGCTTTCTCCGACGCAGCACCTGTTCCAATCCAATCAGAAGAAACGGAAGATAGATCATCGGATTGAGGAAATAGGGATGTCGCACTCCGGAGAAAAAGGAAAACCCGCAGAATACATAGATTAAGGCTCCTAGGATGGCTCCGTTTCCCTGCCTCCCCCAGTATCTGCAGAAGACCAGAAAACCAATTCCAGCCAGATAAAGACGCAGAAGTATCAGAATCGTATAGAGAACCGGTCCGTTCTCACTGCTCATAAATACCGACAACAATGCAATCGGATCTCCTAATGCATAATAGTGTAATGTAGTGATCGTATCAAAGCCTAGCCCGATACTGAAATCAACCATTGGAAATCCCTTACCCAACAGCAGTCCTCGAAGAAGCTTCCCGTAATACAACAGAATTGGATAATGCTGGCTCATTCCATCCACTTCCCACACAAAGGTCCGCCCCTCCATAAGAAAAGGAAGAAAAACGACAGGCAGAAGCAGCATAAATGTCACACTGTATATCAAATAAGTGTTCTGTAATAATTTTCTTCTCATTGTGATTTCGCCTGCCTCCCATGTGTATGCTTCTTGAAAATCAGCAATCTACTGGCAACATAATTCGCCAAAATCACAAGGAGATTGGAAGCAAACTTAATAATCAGGTCATACCAGCCCAGGCGCTCTACAAAGATAAACATAATCATAATATCAAGAATTCCCGTGAGAAGTCGGCAAGCAACAAAGAAGGTGAACTCAAGCAAAATTGCCCTTATCTCTTTGTTGCTGCTGTGAAACACCATCACACGGTTCGTCAGATAAGCAAAGAGCACTGCAACCCACCAGGCAAGCACTGTGCTTGTAACCGTGCTGAGTTCCAGTACTCTGCTGCTAATATAATAAATAATCACATTGATAATGGTTGTACAGCCACCAAAGAATACATACAGAATAATATCCTTGTACTTATGAAGTAATTTTTTCATCGTGTCCCTCGCAAGCTTTATAGTTCCTATAAAGAAGTTTTAGCTATTCTCGATGAATTATTCAATTTCCATTCTTATTCCGCCTTGTCATATCCGACTACAGACCAAATACCAGTCTCATCCTGGCGCACTAAGCGTTCCAGATAGATATAGCGTGCGATAGAATTGTCGCTGTTAATCTTCGCAATTGCGTTTGTTCCATCATTTTCAATAATCGTAATAGCATCATAAGGAATGGGATAATCCCCTACGATTCCTTCCGGTGACAGCAGCAGGCTTGCAAAAACCTGACTCACGAACACCGGATCAAGCTTCCATGGCGAGTGGCCCGCATCAACGCTTTGCTGTTCATTCTTCTCGGCAGCAAGATCAACTTTAACCTTGATCTCCGGTTCTCTCCAGGAACTACCTTCCGGCTTATTCTTATCCGAAGCAGACTGTCCATCGGATGACTCCGCTACACCGGCAGGAAGATTAATCTCCCCGTGGGTAAGTTCTTGCAAGAAGGGCATGAGCTCTTCAAAAGTTACATCCGCCAGAACGTTATATTCCATTCCATCTTCCTGCCAACGGATCGAATTCTCCTCACCCTTCACCTGTATCTCAGCCAGCTGCCCATTCACCTTTCCCGTCATAGCGGTTGAAGCAGGCTTGAATTCACCCGCTGCCTGGCTCTGCCAAATCACCACGGTCTTCAAAGTCTTATCCGAAGTATAGTAGAACTTAAGAGCCTTTGCCTCCTTCGAGAATGCCATCCTGTTAAGAGTAAAACCCTCCGGTACCGAATCGATAATCGCAGGCGGAAAGCCGGCAATATTCTCCGCTTCTTCCAAGGTGTTCACTATCTGATCCGCACCATAATCCACCTCTGTATAATCCGGTGATTGCTTATACTGCAATAACACTTCAGGGATCTCCGGAAGGAATTCGATCGAAGTATAAGTCACAGTATATTGGATTGCATTTTGCATCGCAGTCGTCTTTCGGAGCGGAAG
>JAGFXQ010000324.1 GCA_017861355.1 Bacillota bacterium | reverse complement strand
TGGACGGCTCTGCGACAAAAATTATATCTGTCTCACCCTGAATTAGTCGTTTATAGGCTCTATCCGTCTTCGAACATTGCACGATATTCAGTGGAAACTTTTCACTTGCCACGAAAGCAAGGTAGCTATCTTTGTCAGAACTCTGCTTGTTGGCTTCATAATACTCACCGAGACCTTTATAGACCGCCTCGACAAAGGCTCCATAGACAGGATAGGCGGCAGTAGCTCCATCTAGACGTGGCATGGTCTCAAGTTCTGCAAACTGCAAACTTGCTATCTTATCGAGTCTCGCAAGTCCGTTTTTCTCTTTAAAGGGAGCAATTTTCATGAGATCAAACTCCGTCAAATCATTCCCAAGTGTTGATTTCCCATACCGTATTTCGGTCAACCCATCACGAACTATATCTTTGGCAGCAATGCCAGGGACGATAATTACTCCGACTAAGAGTATGAGCAGACCCGCTCTTAACGCACCGGTCTTTGATGCTTTGCTCGGGATAAATGTATGTGATGAGAGCTCCTCTAGTAAAATCCCTACCGCAAAACCTACATACCCCATGAGTTCGGCCACTATAAAAGCAACGTAATTTCCACCAAAGAAAAGTATCATACCAAATACTACAAAGACGGGGTTTTTGAAAAGATACCAGCCCCACCAAGCCGAGTTATAATTTCCCTTGGCAAAAATCATGACAAGAATAGCCCAAACAAGGGCATAGAGAATTGGAAGGACGAGCGGCAAGTACCTCGCACCCGCTGAATCCGGCTTATTCCCAATACGCTCTGAGTAGCTGAAACCAACTATCCCTCCCACGAGCAATGAACCTAAGGCTACTATAACCCAATAAATAAATCTCAGGGTATCTTCACCAAACCTTGATTTCGGTATCGACCCCTCAATATTGAGAATTAGGAAAAGCCCGAGAGTTAGCAGAATTGGGATGACTACCATTTGGGTCAATAGAGAAGTGATTATGTACCATTTATTAGATTTCATCAATAACCCCTTCCCGGCTGCTTCGCTCGTTCAAAGCCTAAATAACGACTTCCCTGGAATTTGAGTTTCCCTATATCCCCTTCTAGGAGTAGCCCATACTCATGTTGACCGACATAAAATTCCATGCGATCACCACTCTCAACTTCGAAAGTCAAATAGTAAAAAGTACTCGTACTATGATGATGCATTCCGTCATCATTGCCATTATGCATATGACTTGTGATATCAGTTCTTTTAGTTACAAGTTTCGCTATAACCGTTAAGACGGGCTGAGAATTATTATAGCTCCAGGTCTTTACGCCTCGAACGATAGTGAATGTGATTGTACCAAATACCAGAATGAAAACGAGTCCAAAGAAAATAGGCATGATAGAAAACATCACATTAAAGGAATCAAAAGGCATTCCTATTCCCTCCCTCTTCTTTTAAAACCCTTCATGAAAAAAGGAACTATCTGTTATTCAAAAAATGCTTATTAAAATCCTATCTATCTTTCAATCTTTCCTGAATATCCATAAGTCTCTCGTCAATCCTGTTGAGTTTTCTAATATGCCATACTATAAAAGCAAGTAAAGCAACCGGCACTAAAACGAAGGGTATAAATACACTAATAATAGCAACCGAAGGAGTAACAAACGCCGGGAAAATAAACATTAATAGCACCTCCCTATATCCACTATGGACATCGTTCCGTTTTCCATTTTTGTACTTACTTTGCTTAATCCCTGGGGTAGGTTAACAAAGAATATTACGTAATATTATTTAAATTGAATAACTTCACCCAATTTAAATACATGCTCTTTGTTTTCGCCACTGTTTGTTGTCCAAGATACTCTTACCTCTGAGGAATCAAAAATAGTCTTGATTACTTGATCTTCTAAACCCTTGGAATAGAATACAAATTTATAACCATATTTAGCAAAATTCTCTGCTTGATTGTCTTGGCTGTATGATGTTCCGAACCAATATCTTTCTCTATCGTAGGAATTGGCAACCTCTTTAAGATTAGGTATTATAATCTTTCGGTTTGTTACTTCGTTTGTTTGCTCTACATCTAGAGTGAACTCTAGATTTCTAAAGTCGCTCTTCGTAGCATTTTCTAAACCTTTAGTTCCTACTGATTGAAATTCCTCATTTGACAAATCGGATACATTAAATTTTATATTAATATCAGGTTGTTTAATTTTTTCCGTACCACAAGCGGTTAAGATTATCAATATGCTTAATAAAATTATAGTAGTCAAAATAAAACTTTTTTTAATAAGAGTGCCCCCTTTCACCATTATTATGGTTAATTACTTCACAAAACCTTAATTATACGCAACAAACTGCCTAAGCGCCTCACGTTCCCTAATCAACCTTTCCATGTACCTAGCATAATTAGGACTTTTCCACATGAGGTCAATTATCCCTTAATTCCTTACTTAATCGTAACGGTTGCTTCCTTAAAAGAAACCTTTTGAAATTCCGGATTTTCGGGAAGTGGTTTAACCCTTAAACGGAATTCCAGGTCAGAAACGTCATCCGGTAAGGCCGGTGTGACAATAAAAGAATGCTGCATCCCTTTTCCATGTCCGGTTCCACTGCCTTGTCGGCAATGATATTCCG
Source organism: Bacillota bacterium (assembly GCA_017861355.1). GTDB lineage: Bacteria > Bacillota > Clostridia > Lachnospirales > Lachnospiraceae > Mobilitalea. The sequence goes on along the minus strand of JAGFXQ010000324.1, from coordinate 1,446 downwards.
GAGAGATAAACAATTCAAAACTGGCATGGCCAAGGATAACAAATGGTTCAATAGTATTTATTTCCGTTTCAACATACACTACGGTGGCATTGCGATACTGTTTCATATGGGTTATGGCATACGTCATATTGTCATTTTCCACGGATTTTAAGATAGAGACGAAGTGCAAAAAGCCTGTCGGTTCAACCAGTGGTTGCAAACGCTCCTCACAAAACATATATGATGCAAAGATTCTCCGAAGCCAATTCTCGTTTAGCCCATACTTTTGGCTCCATACTGAAATAATCTCAAGACTCGGAAACCCTGGATTGTTATTAGAAAGCTCTTTGCGCTTTTCTAGCAGTCCACAAATCTGTTCATCAATAGGAATTAGGTTCTTACAGTAGTAATCAGTAGGTGAACGAAACGGCATCTGCATCATATTAATTTCCCTCTTTCTCTTAACATACTACTCAACAATCTAATAACTGGGGAGGCTTGTAGTGCCACATCAAAAACCACCCCTGGATTCCGTCCAACCAAAAAGCAAGGGACAAGACCAAATGTGTAGGACTGGATATTGGTAAGAATTCACTAATACTAGCCTGCAATAAGTAGAAGTTACTCACTTCACTGTATTCTAAATAAGACCTCTATCTTCGTACAAAATAAAAAAACGAATTAATAAAACCACTAAATTATGCCGAAAATAAATATTTACAATGAATTTGTATAATTTAAACCAAGTGATGCGATAGCTGTTTTATTCAATTATGTCACCATCTATGATTTTACTATGACAATAAAGACAAATATAAATGTCATCTATATCATATTCTTTATCAAATCTCATTGGTAGTCTCCTTTTGCAGCAAGGGCATCTCCAAAAAACTATGGATATAGTTATATAAATGATAAGTAATAGCCATGCGATTATTACACTCAACATTGTGCTTAATAAAAATCCCAAAGTACTAAATAAAAGGGCTAGAAACAAACATACGAGGGAGAATTTCCTATAAATCATTATGTTGCGTACCTTTTTCGACAACTCCTCACCCCTCATTTATAAGTGAAATTTCCCCATCTTTATAATTCTTAAGAAACTACCAATATAATGATATTTATTAGATTTTGTCGCACTTTCCTATGAATGCACATAAAAGCAGGGGAGTGTGCTATCTACTTGAAAGTAGCATTGCGACACTCCCTATACTTGTCTTTTATTCCGTCTTTACCTCTGATGATGTTTTCGCCCGATCTGATAATCCTGTGGCATCTTTAGAAGTTAACTTTTGGGCAAGCTCCACAAAGTCTAGTCCTGTCACCGATTTAACCATTTCCGGGGCTGTGGCCATAAGTGAAGTAACATAGTTACTTACTCGAGCTGCTCCTTCGCCATTGCCGGTATCGACTACAGTGAGCTTATCAATCGACTTCAAAGGTTCAGCGACCTTACCCGCAAGC
>JAGFXQ010000097.1 GCA_017861355.1 Bacillota bacterium | reverse complement strand
GGAAGAAGCATATGATCGTTTCGGCTTCCTGCTCAATGCTTTCAAATATGGAGTTCCCCCGCACGCAGGTCTTGCTTACGGCTTAGACCGTCTGGTTATGTTGATGACACAGGAGGATAGTATCCGTGATGTTATCGCCTTCCCGAAGGTTAAGGATGCTTCCGATCTTATGACAGATGCTCCGAATGTAGTAGACGAAAAGCAGTTGAAGGAATTAGCGATTGCCCTGGCTTGCGAAGATGCAAAGTAATCCGGGAGACATTCGAATTCTTCTATTACTCGGATATCTGATAATTATGAGCCTGATTGGATTTTCGATGATGGGAATTGATAAACAGAAGGCGAAGAGAAAAGCATGGCGAATTCCTGAGCGGACACTGATTCTGATTGCCTTCCTGGGTGGAGGACCAGGTTCACTGCTTGGTATGTATACGTTTCATCATAAAACAAAACACAACAAATTCCGGATCTTAATTCCGATAGCAGCAATGCTTACTTTATATGCGGCTTATAAACTAATTCAAAGAGTTGGGATAATGGGCTAGTGAGGCATAGAAGGAACAGAATTGGATAAGCCAGATACGAATAAAAGGGTAGGAAGTAGATAAATTAATTATCTACCTCCTACCCTTTTCTTTCAATAAATCATGATAAATTTAATCGCAGTAAACGAAAACAGCCTTTATAGCTTGGTGGTTTTCAGATAATCAATCAACCCAGTGGTAAGCTTGATCACCATCTCTGCCATATAATGAGGAGATTTCTTAATATCATCATGGAGCCATTTCTGAACAATCCCGACACAGCCGGTGATCGTGAAGGAATAAACATATTCTGCATCTTCTTTGGTTAGCCTATTATTATCGGTTAATACATCAATGATATTATCATAGACCAACATCATAATCTGCTTCTGAAAATTAAAATCACCGTCTTCACTGAGTAAAAGTTTACATAGCCTCGAATTCTTTTCCAGATATTCGAAGATGTTTTCTGCAAGCATAACCACATCTGTACTGCTATTCATCTGATAAAACTCTTCCAAATGAGCCTTAATATTAAGAAGTAACTCTTCCTCGATTTTACGGAGTAAGTCATATTGATCGTTATAGTGCGAATAAAAGGTTGCACGATTTATGTCTGCATTTGTACAGATTTCTTTGATGGTTATCTGTGAAATGTCTTTCGATTCAAGCAAATGGATGAAACTTTCTTTGATTACCATTTTCGTGTATCGAACTCGTCTGTCATCCTTACCACTTTTCATAAATAGCCCCCCAGTTTTAGCAAATGTGTCAGTTATCTAACATATTTTGCTTATGTGTATTACATCTGACATTTACAGATTATCTGATTATTGAAAAATTATCATAATGTAATTAAACTATACACGTAATGTTTTGTCAACATCGTGTACAATAAATAAGGAGGAATGGAATGAACAAATTTACACACGCCATAGTAAAGCATAAAAAAATTGTTCTGATTGCTTTTCTTTTCATCTCGATTGTCAGTGCTATTTTATCGACCTTTGTCACAGTGAATTATAACCTGGTGGATTATCTGCCTGAGAATGCGCAGTCTACAATCGCAATTAGAATCATGGAGAGCGAGTTCAAAGATCCAATGCCAAATGCAAGAATTATGCTTAATAAAGTATCGATTCAGGAGGCACTGGAGTATAAATCAAAAATAGCAGCTCTTGATGGAATTACATCGATAAGCTGGCTGGATGATGTAGTTGGATTAGATACTCTGAAAACTACACCCTTGGAGTATTTGGATGAGAATATACTGAAGAATTACTATAAAGATACAAATGCACTGATGAGCATATCGATTGAAGCAGGTAAGGAAACTAGCACAGTAAATGCGATCTATTCCCTCATCGGAAAAGATAATGCTGCTGCAGGAGAGTCCTTTAATACCGCAGAGGTACAGTCGATGTCGGTATCAGAGGTTATGAAAGCGATGATGATCTTACTTCCGGTAATTATCATTATCTTGATTATCTCAACAACCTCCTGGTTTGAGCCGTTACTGTTTTTGATATCAATCGGAGTTGCTATCATCATTAATATGGGTACCAACCTGATCTTTGGGGAGATATCCTTCATCACGCAGACGGTCAGCCCAATTCTACAGCTGGCAGTTTCCTTAGATTATGCAATTTTCTTATTACACAGCTTCAACGACCATCGCAGATCCCATGAACCGGAGGAAGCTATGAAGCTTGCCATGAAGGAGGCTTTGCCTACTGTCGCTGCAAGTGCCGCAACAACTATCATTGGTTTCGCAGCGCTGATTTTTATGCGTTTTGGTATTGGAGCAGATTTGGGACTTATTCTGTTAAAGGGTATTACTCTCAGTTTTATCTCGGTTATGGTATTTCTGCCGGTAGTCACTCTGATGAGCTATAAAATGATCGATAAAACCAGACATCGCAAGCTCTTGCCAAGCTTTCACAGAGTAGCCGGTGGGTTAATGAAGATTCGAGTTCCCTTTTTGATAATAGCTTTTGTTGTAGCGATACCTACATTATTAGCTCAGTCCCATACAGAGTTTATGTATGGTATGGGAAGCATTACTGCGACTTCCCGAGTGGGAGAAGATACCGTTCGAATCGAGAAGGCATTCGGAAAGGAGAACCCGCTTCTTCTGCTTGTACCTCGGGATAGCGTTGGTAAGGAAGCTAGGTTGTGTGATGACTTGTCCGAGATAAAGCATGTAACCAGCATAGTAACCTATGCCACGGTAGTCGGAGCAGAGATACCGACACAGTTTGTGCCGAAAGAGGTATATGATCAGTTTTATTCAGAGAATTATACAAGGATTGTTCTATATACTGACGCTGCCGAGGAAGGCGCAGATTCCTTTGCCATGGTGCAATCGATTCTGGACACATCAGCGAAGTACTATGATTCGTATTATGTAACAGGACAGAGTGCCACCTTATTCGATATGATGAAAGTAATTTCGGTTGACACAAGGATCATTAATCTGGTTGCAATTGTCGGAATATTCATCGTATTGCTGGTTACTTTCCGTTCGCTTAGTATACCGGTTTTCTTGGTATTCACAATTGAGACAGCGATATGGATCAATCTATCCTTCCCATACTTTTCAAATCAGTCCTTAAGCTTTATCGGATATCTGATCCTCAGTACGGTGCAGTTGGGAGCAACCGTTGATTATGCGATATTGTTGACAAGCTATTATCTGAACCATAGGAAAACCTTAGGTAAATTAGAGGCCATGCGTATTACGCTTGGGGATAATCTGGTTGCTGTACTGATATCAGCTACGATCTTATCAACAGCCGGTTTTACCTTAGCCTTAACGTCGAATAATCCAATTATCGCGGAGCTTGGAACCTTACTTGGCAGGGGAACCTTATTGTCCCTCACTATGGTAGCCTGCGTATTACCTGCGCTGCTGGTATTATTTGATAAGCTGATACAGAAAACCACATGGAATAAGAAATAGACCATAACATAAGGAGTGTGAATAGTATGAAAAAGATAGTGACCCTAGTATTAATCGCTGCATTATTCATAAGTACATTAACCAGGGGAGTCAGTGCCGTTGCTGCGGAGCTTCCTACGTCCAAGGAAGAGGTTGTATACGGGATCTTAAATTACGATGGGACGGTAAATAACCTGTATGTTGTAAATATATTCGATAGTGGAACCATCAACGACTATGGTGATTATTCCGAGCTTCGTAATATGACCACCGGTGATCAGATGAACCAAAGCGGAGATCATATCACAGTTCAGTCGAATGTCGACCGGTTCTATTATCAGGGAACACTCAATAGCAAAGAACTGCCATGGAATATTGTGATAAAATATTACCTCGATGAGAAAGAAGTCTCTGCCGCTGAGCTTGCCGGAAAAAGTGGTAATCTAAGAATTACTATATCGGTTAGTCAAAATAGCAATGTTGATCGCAGCTTCTACGAGAACTTTGCGCTTCAGATCGGACTTGCGTTGGATAATAAGCTATGTTCGGAAATCGAGGCAGAAAATGCAACCATGGCTGAGGCAGGAAGCAAGAAACAGATTTCATATACCGTTCTGCCTGGCAATGGCATCGAAGCAAGTGTGAGTGCCAAGGTTCATGACTTTGAGATGGATGCAATCACAATCAATGGAATTAAGCTGTCCTTGGGAATAGAAGTGGATACAGAGGAATTCACGAGCCAGGTATCGGAACTTACCGATGCCATCCAAGGACTGGATGATGGTGCAGATAAATTGCTTGATGGCTTGAATCAATTATCCGAGGGTATGCAAAGCTATACGGAGGGTATGAAGCCTTTTAAGGATGGCCTGGGAAAGCTTGCTACCGGTACCGGTCAGTTGAATGCAGGAGCGAAGTCCTTGAAGAATGGTCTTTCCGAATTAACGAAGCAGAATCCGGCTATCTTAGGTGGATCAACAGCAATCCTTAATAGTACCTTTACAGCGGTTAATGCACAGCTTGGGGCGATGGGACTTGGATTACCGACTCTTACAGTTGATAATTACAGAGCCGTATTGGGATCAGTTCCGGAACTTGCCAGCGTATTGGATCAGCTGAATGGCGTCGTCCAATTCACACAGGGTTTGAAGGGTTATATGGATGCCGTGGAACAGATCAAGGATGGAGCTTCCGAACTTAGTGTAGGAATGGATAAGTTTGATGCTTCGGCTTCGGTTATCGCAGCTTCTGCTACACAGCTCTATAACGGAGCCAGAGATCTGAATACCGGAATGAGCAAGGTTCGTGACGGTCTTAAGGAATATAAGAAGGGTACGCTTCAATTACGAGAAGGTACCTCAGACATGAGCTCGGAGATTGATACTAAAGTTGATGAGATGCTCGGAAGTATCTCCGGGAAAGGGGATATGCTTAGCTCCTTTGTATCGGATAAAAACACGAATATATCTGCCGTTCAATTTGTAATAAAAACAGATACCATAAAGCAATCAAAAGTGAGCGAAGCTGAGCCTGAAAAAACAGTGAAACTAACGTTCTGGCAGAAGTTACTAAAGCTGTTTGGGCTTTATCGATAAATACAAAATCAGTATTTTTTTAACAATCTTTAATGATATTCTATTGACATCTCTCCCATTATTTGTTATCATTGCTTTAAAGTGCCGATGCTTTAAAGCGTTGAAGCGTTGAAGGGATAAAGAAATGGGAGAGAGGGTAATGGGATGTTAGTAAAGGTTGTTTTTTTAGTTCTTTTTTTCACCATCATGATCGCGGTTGGTATCTATGCAAGAAAACATACCACCAGTGTTGGTGATTTTGTATTAGGAGGAAGATCCGTTGGTCCATGGCTGACAGCCTTTGCTTATGGCACTACCTATTTTTCCGCAGTAGTATTTGTTGGATACGCAGGACAGTTTGGATGGAAGTACGGACTTAGTGCTACCTGGATTGGAATCGGTAATGCATTCATCGGAAGCTTACTAGCCTGGGTTGTCTTAGGACGAAGAACCAGGGTTATGACACATCATCTGAAGTCTACGACTATGCCGGATTTCTTTGGAAGCCGTTATGACAGTAAGTCATTACGTGTCGTGGCATCCGCCATTGCTTTCATATTCCTGGTACCTTATACCGCCTCCGTTTACAATGGTTTATCAAGATTATTCGGTATGGCCTTTGATGTTCCTTACTGGGTATGTGTTCTGGCTATGGCAATACTTACCGGAATCTATGTTATTCTGGGTGGCTATATGGCAACAGCAATCAATGACTTTATCCAGGGTATCATAATGCTCGGTGGTATCGTTGCAGTAATCGCTTCTGTTCTGAACAATAATGGCGGCTTCTTGGCTGCAGTAAAGAGCTTAGCTCAGTTTGAAAGTGAGATCGCGGTAACGCAAGGACAACCGGGTGCGTATACCTCGTTCTTCGGACCGGACCCAATCAATCTCTTAGGAGTTGTAATTCTTACTTCGTTAGGAACCTGGGGACTACCCCAGATGGTACATAAATTTTATACAATCAAGAATGAGAAATCGATCAAATCCGGTACGATTATTTCTACCGTATTTGCTATCATCATTTCCGGAGGCTGCTACTTCCTAGGTGGCTTTGGAAGATTATATAATGGGGATGCAATATTAAAGGCAGACGGTTCTGTAGCATACGATGCGGTAGTTCCTCATATGTTATCCTCCTTATCAGATGTATTGATTGGAATTGTAGTCGTATTAGTGCTATCTGCATCAATGTCGACCCTTGCTTCTTTGGTTATGACTTCCAGTTCGACCTTAACTCTGGATTTTATCAAAGGTAATCTGATTAAGACTATGAGTGAGAAGAAGCAGATTCTGACCATGCGAATCTTAATTGTGTGCTTTATTGTGCTGTCCGTTGCAATTGCATTAGATCCACCGACCTTTATTGCTCAGCTCATGGGTATTAGCTGGGGTGCACTGGCGGGCTCCTTCCTGGCACCATTCTTGTATGGTCTGTATTGGAAACGGGTCACAAAGGCTGCGGTTTGGGCAAGTTTTGCGACAGGCGTTGGTATTACCGTATCGAATCTTTTCTTAAAATATATTGCATCTCCGATTAACGCAGGTGCTATCGCAATGGTTGCAGGCTTAGTAGTAGTTCCTGTTGTAAGTTTGATTACTCCGAAGCTGGATCAGAGTAAGGTTCAGGAAGTCTTTCACTGCTATGATGAGACGGTAACCGTACATACTAAGAAATCAATCGAGGAAGCATAATTGGTACTCTGACCAATTTGTGAAATGACTTACTAGATATTCATAGGTGAAGCATACAAGATGAAACAATTAATCGTTTCACTTGCAATGAATAGAAGCTGACTCGTCACAAATCATGTGACGAGACAGCTTCTATTAGTGCATATAAAGCAACATCTATCATTAAGAAAGACAAATCACCCTGATTTACTGATATATTCTTAATGATATTAAGGAGGACAAATCCTCCTGTTTTGATTAGTACATTTTTTAAGGAGGATTCGGAATGATTTGGGCCAAGGAAGAGACACTTGCGAGAGAAGAGTTGGAGAAGCTGCAGCTACAGAGATTAAAGGAGACGGTTGCAAGAGTATATGCTAAGGTTCCTGCTTACCGGGCGAAGATGGAGGAGGCTGGTATTAAGCCGGAGGATGTAAAAAGTCTGGAGGATTTGAAGCGTCTTCCGTTCACGAATAAGAAGGATTTGCGCGATAATTATCCCTTTGGATTATTTACCGTACCCAAGAAGGATTTGGTGCGTATCCATGCCTCCTCAGGCACTACAGGAAAACCTACCGTAGTAGGCTATACGAAGAAGGACCTACAGACCTGGACGGAATGTGTGTCCAGAATTGCAGCCATGGGAGGAGCATCAGAGGAAGATGTAGCGCAGATTTGTTTTGGCTATGGTATGTTTACCGGAGCTCTTGGTCTGCATTATGGTCTTGAGAACTTAGGCGCTACCGTATGTCCCACCTCTTCTGGCAATACCCAGAAACAGATTATGTATATGCAGGATTTTGAGACTACTCTGTTAGTTGCAACCCCTTCCTATGCACTGCATATCGGAGAAGTTGCCCATCAGATGGGACTGGACCCTTCCAAGAATTTGAAGGTAAAGATAGGTCTCTTCGGTGGGGAAGGAATGACAGAACCCATGCGGGAAGAGATGTATAAGCTCTGGGGGCATGATATGAAGGTAACTCAGAATTATGGTATGAGTGAGCTGATCGGGCCAGGTGTATCCGGAGAATGTCTGGAATTATGCGGAATGCACATCAATGAAGATCATTTTATTCCAGAGATTATCGATCCGGATACCGGGGAAGTACTTCCTCCGGGATCGAAGGGTGAATTGGTAATCAGTTGTGTAACGAAAGAAGCACTGCCACTGATCCGCTATCGCACGAAGGATATCTCAAGACTGATGTATGAGCCATGTGCCTGCGGAAGAACTACGGTACGTATGGAGAACTTATCCGGACGTTCTGACGACATGCTAATCATTCGCGGAGTAAATGTATTCCCGACTCAGATTGAAGAAGTCTTATTGAAGGTAGCAGAGATCGGAGCCCATTATGAGATTGTAGTGGATCGTAGAAATTTCCTTGACTATATGGAGATCAAGGTAGAATTAGCAGATGAATCCTTACTTGATTCCTATAGTAAGCTGGGTGAGTTGGAGCAGAGAATCCGTTCCAACCTGCGTGTGGTCCTTGGCTTGGATGCAACCATTAAACTGGTAGCTCCAAGAAGTCTACAGCGTTTTGAAGGCAAAGCAAAGCGAGTAACCGATTTGCGTAAGGATTTATAAAAGTTGCTTTGCAATAAAATGTAGATGTGATAGGATTAATCTATAGCGTTTTGCAAAATTAAAACTGATATACATACGAAAGGAGATTTATCATAGTGGCAGAAAAAGTAATAATGCTTGGTAACGAGGCCTTCGCAAGAGGTGCATATGAGGCGGGATGTAAGGTTTCGGCTGCGTATCCGGGCACACCTAGTACAGAGATAAGCGAAAATATTGTAAAATATAATGAGATATATTCCGAGTGGTCACCAAATGAGAAGGTGGCTATGGAGGTGGCAATCGGAGCTTCTATGAGCGGTGTCAGAGCACTTGCATCCATGAAGCATGTAGGACTGAACGTTGCAGCAGATCCTCTTTTTACCGTTTCCTATATTGGGGTTACCGGAGGACTGGTAGCAATAATTGCGGATGACCCCGGTTTGTACAGCTCCCAGAACGAGCAGGATACCAGAGCAATTGCCAGAGCAGCCAAGGTTCCGGTACTGGAGCCTTCTGATAGCAGCGAGGCAAAGGAATTTGTTAAGTTTGCCTTTGAGCTCAGTGAGAAATATGATACTCCGGTTATTGTGCGCTCTACCACTAGACTCTCCCATTCACAGGGTATGGTGGAATTGAACGATAGAATAGAGCAAGAAGATAGACCTTATGTCAGAGATGTAGCTAAGAATGTTATGATGCCCGGTAATGCTAAGGGTCGTCATCTGGTGGTGGAAAGCAGAGAGATGGCTTTAGAGAAGGATGGCTGCAACTTCCCAGTGAATCAGGTGGAATATCTGGACCAAAAGATTGGTTTTATTACCTCAGGCATCGTTTATCAATATGTGAAGGAAGCATTTCCGAATGCCAGTGTATTGAAGCTTGGTATTGTGAATCCTTTACCTAGAAAGCTGATTGAAGAATTTGCTTCCAAGGTGGACACCCTATATGTAATTGAAGAACTGGATCCCATTATCGAGGAGCAGGTTAAGTCTTGGGGAATCAAAGCCGTCGGAAAAGAGGTTCTTACCGTTCAGGGTGAATATTCGGCTAATATGCTTCGTAAAGCAATTGCAGGAGAGAAGCTTAAACTGGTTCATCCGGCACAAGTACCGAATCGACCTCCGATCCTCTGCCCGGGCTGCCCTCATAGAAGTGTATATTCTGTAATGAATAAATTGAAAATTCATGGGGCCGGAGATATCGGTTGTTATACCCTCGGTGCGGTAGCTCCTCTGAGTGTGGTTGACACCACCGTGTGTATGGGAGCCAGTATATCTACACTTCATGGAATGGAGAAGGCAAAGGGTAAGGATTACATTAAGAACTGGGTTGCTGTGATCGGTGATTCCACTTTCATGCATACGGGTATCAATTCTCTGATTAATATGGTTTACAATAAAGGTACCGGAACTGTAATGATTCTGGACAACTCGACGACAGGAATGACCGGTCATCAGGACCATGCTGCTACCGGTAAGACCTTGAAGGGTGAAGATACCAATTCAGTCGATCTGGCTACTCTGTGTAAAGCAGTCGGCGTAAATCATGTCTATGAGATCAATGCCTTTGATACAGAGAAGTTGGAGAAGGTGATCAAAGAAGCAACAGCGATGGACGAGGTTGTGGTAATCATTACAAAGTCTCCTTGTGTACTTCTGAGCAAGGCTCCGGTGAAGACACAGTACACCATCCTTCCGGAAGCATGTAAAAAGTGCGGAATGTGTATGAAGCCCGGTTGTCCCGCCATTACCAAACTGGAAAATGGTACAATTGCAATTAATGACACCATGTGTAATGGTTGTGGTTTGTGTGAGCAAGCTTGCAAGTTCGGTGCTATTATGCCGGTAGAAGGTTAAGGAGGAGGACACCATGGAAACGAAAAATATTATGATTGTAGGGGTAGGCGGACAAGGAACTCTGCTTACCAGTAGAATATTAGGTGCTCTGACGATCCAGGCGGGGTTTGATGTGAAGCTTTCCGAGGTTCACGGTATGGCACAAAGAGGCGGAAGCGTAGTTACCTTTGTTCGATATGGAGATAAGGTATATGAACCTATTGTGGAAGAGGGTCAGGCAGATGTATTGATTGCCTTTGAGCGACTGGAAGCACTCCGATATGCTCATTTTCTGAAGGAAGATGGTGCAATCGTAGTCAATGACAGTCGGATCGATCCGATGCCGGTTGTGATCGGTGCAGCAAAATATCCGGAGAATATTCTTGAGGAGCTGGAGAAGCAGCATCGAGTATTCCGGGTAGATGCACTCGAAGAAGCGAAGAAGCTGGGTAATAGCAGAGTGTTCAACATCATCGTATTGGGTATCGCTGCACAGCACATGAACTTCTCCAAGGAAGAGTGGCTGAAAGTGATTGAAGAGACGGTTCCGGCAAAGACGATAGAGATTAACAAGAAAGCTTTCGAAGTGGGGTACAGCCTGCATTAAGAAAGTGATTAGGAGAAAAGCCATAGCCATGCTTGAAGAGAAGC
>JAGFXQ010000323.1 GCA_017861355.1 Bacillota bacterium | reverse complement strand
ATTCCGATTCCTTTGGTATATTGTTGAGTTACAATCATCGGAATATTCAGCATCTGAAGTCCTTTTATCAGTATCTCAGTGTTATGGATCAGCTCCTCCCGCCGGTCAATCACCGGGACTAGCCTCTCCTGAAAGTCAATTACTAGTGCTATCGTGTCTTCTGCTACAATTCTCATGTCGTATCTCCTTCTTCTATTTCAAAAATAGATTACCTATTTTCTCTCAAAGTCGTCCTACAGGGACATTCTGATTATATCATGAGTGTATACTCACTACGCTTTAATTATATCATTCCGGTTTACGCCTTTCAACCATAACCATTGTTCCAAACTTGACATTCGCTTTTTGACATGTAATACTGAAGTGAATAGAATTTCTTTCCAAACTAAGGAGGTCTGCTATGTACGAAATAATCGATAAACTGGTCTTATTCATCTGTTGCCTGACCTTGTATCTGTTCGAAGTCAATAGCAGCTTCTATATCGTGTCGCTCATCATCGCTGTGGCACTTAGCAGTTTATTTATATATTATGATGATGGAAGAATTCGTCTGGCCGGTTCGGTTTTCTACGCAATGTTGTGCCTTTTGTTCCCTTTGTATATCATCTTCCTGCCTCTGGTACTATATGATATTCTTCACACGAAGTACCAATATGGGATGCTCTTCCTTCCGGTTCTATATATTACTTATTATAAACAATATTCTGCGATGACTATGACCTTCACAGCGGTGATTTTGCTTGTCGCATATCTACTTAAGTTCAAGGCAGATAAACTAAGCCTATTAAAGGAAGAATACAATGATCTTCGGGATAGTTCCACTGCAATGTCCTTCCTCCTGGAAGAGAAAAACCAAAGTCTCTTAAAAAACCAGGATTATGAGATTAATCTGGCTACACTGAATGAGCGAAACCGTATCTCGAAGGAGATTCACGATAACATCGGCCACCTACTGTCCAGAGCCTTGTTGCAGGTCGGAGCTCTTCTCACCATAGCAAAAGAGGATATTCTGTGCGAAGGCTTATCGGACCTAAAGACCTCACTTTCCGATGGCATGGACCAGATACGAAGCAGCATTCACAATATGTATGACGAGTCCATCGATTTATTCTCCCAGATTGATCAGCTGGTGAAGGATTTTACCTTTTGTCCCATCCACTATGAATATGATATTAACAATTCTCCGTCGATCCAGCTAAAGCATGCCATGATTGCGATTACGAAGGAAGCCTTATCGAATATCATACACCACTCTCATGCGACTAAGGTCTCTGTATTCCTACGAGAACATCCTGCGATGTATCAGCTGGTCATTCAGGACAACGGGGTTCCGGAGGAGTATAAGAAGCGGACACTTACGAAGGCATTCGAAGAACAGGAATACGGCGATGGTATGGGACTACATAACATCAGTGACCGTGTGAAAAGCTTTGGTGGCAACATCAATATCTCAGTAGAGAATGGCTTTAAGCTGTTTATTACCTTTCCGAAAAAATAAGCGATAGTTATTAATAAGATATAGGGGGATATAATGAAATGAAGATATTACTTATCGATGACGACAAATTAGTTTGCTCTTCTTTAAAGATCATCCTGTCCGCCGACCCCGAGATATCAATCATCGGTACCGGTAACAATGGTAAAGAAGGGGTAGAACTCTTTCATAAACTAAAGCCGGATGTATTACTCATGGATATCCGTATGGAGGTTATGAGTGGTTTGGAGGCTGGCGAACAGATCTTAGCCAGTTACCCACAGGCGAGAATTCTGTATCTGACTACCTTCCTGGATGATGACTACATCATCAAAGCGCTCCATATTGGAGCAAAGGGTTATATGCTGAAGCAGAATTATGAGAGTATTCTTCCGGCCCTGAAGGCAGTCTATGCCGGTCAGAATGTCTATGGTAGCGAGATTATCACCAAGCTTCCTAAGCTCATCGGCAAAGCCAATGAACAAAAGAGTATATCCGATTATGGGATCACCGAGAAGGAGTACGAGATTATAACCAAGATAGCTGACGGTCTCTCCAACAAAGAAATAGCCGAACTGCTCTATCTAAGTGAAGGAACCGTCCGCAATAACATCAGCTCCATCCTGGAGAAACTGGATCTGAGGGATCGTACCCAGATCGCCATCTTTTATTATAAGAATATCCGATAATTTTAAGCTTCTCTGTGATACTTAATCCAAGATACTTAAGCCAACCATATAAAACAAAGGCGGTTACCACTTTCTGTTATCATCAGCAAATGGTAACCGCTTTCTATACTTTTAATATCTATTAAGCCATAACAGTATTCGGTCTACCACTTCCTGATACCTCTGCCCGACTAGAAGCCCGGTATGACTGGTATTCCATAATCCCAGATACTCACCCTTCAGCTGTTCAGCGGTTACCTTACCCTGGGCATCATCACGGCCGCTGTTCACTGCCTTAATAACCAACGCGGGGCAATCAATCAAACTGCCATTGACGGATATACCGTCATTGTCTTTCCTCCAGCAAGCAAAGGCTTCGATCGCCTTTGCAGACTCCATCGATAGATACTTCTTCTGGAAGGTGATATCGTTTGATGATTCATCGATGCTATCTTCCTCTCGCGATGGTGCCGGAATTACAATACCTAATATACCCTCCTCAAGGTGCTCATATGGTGCAACTTCTGCTACCTCCCGACTGATCGAGGTATCCACCATCACAAGTCCGGCAAGCTTTGCTTCTTCTGCTATCTTCTGGCATAATATTCCGCCCATACTGAAACCGATCAGCACCGGCGGCTCTTCACATTCGTTAAGTATCTCCCTGATATCCGCCAGATAATCCTCGAAGGTAATCCGTGTCATATCCATCGATCTGCTCTTATAGTGACTTCTCATATTCATAACATAACAAGTGTAGCCTGCCTCAAATAAGTGAGGGATGTACCTGCTCCACATCCAGCTTCCGGTGTATGCACCATGAACCAACAAGAGAGGTGGTTTTCTTACCGGTGTAGCTGAAGCGGCTGTTTCCACTCCCTGGTAGATCTCTAAGAACAAATCGTTCTCACCGATATACTTTTCCAAGTGTTTGGGTAATACTTTTGTGTAATCTTCCATCCTACTTCCTCCTAATTATTAATTTAGTTTGACATCCAACTATAAGGGTAAAAATAATCAACTATTCATTGTTCATTGAGTTTAATGTTCCCCGACTTATGAGAGATGAAAGGCATTAATCGGAATTGGAAAGCTAACTACACCTATGCGAATTATAGATTATGATAGATCTTATCAAGAATTCGTGCCAGCTCTTGCCTCTCATTCTCGGAGATACCATCATAAAAAGTGCCAAGCACCTTATTAGATATCGCTTCGAATATAGGCTTTAATTCAGTTCCCCGGTCAGTCAAAGTCACATACACTACCCTGGTGTCTGTCGTGTCCCTCTCCTTCACCACATATCCAAGCTTCACCAGCTTATCAATCAGTGTCGTTACCGTTGACTTATCTCTTCCGATCGAGTGAGCAATCTCTGCCATCGTCATCTTCTGTTGATTTAATAGAGCATAGATGATATCTCCATGAGAGGTCACAATACCCTCCAATCCATTCCCAGTCATCTCCGCTTCAATCAGTCGATTCACTTTTTCTCTTATTTTTGATATATAGGATATCGCGTCTCTTGTTCTCATAAGGATATTATAGTTTGATGTCCAACCATTGTCAAGTGAGTATTCAAGTATAACAATCTGTATTCTAAGTATTTCGAATTACGTAAGGCAGAGTGCAATCTCTACAATTGACTCTGCCTTAAATCGTTTACATTATTCTAATCATTGTTACTAATATCTTTAGCTTATACTCTTTTTGGAATCAGATGGATTGCCATTCCTTCCACATCTTCCACCGCTTCGGTAATTGCCTCACTGTAAGTCGGGTGAGGGCGGATCACTGCCGCCATGTCCTTAACAGTTAACCCATGTACGATTGCAGTGGCAAATTCACTAACCATATCGGTTGCGCGGTCGCATAGAAGGACTGCTCCGAGAATACGTAGGGTGGAAGCGTCTGCAATCACCTTAATGAAGCCACGTTCTCCAGCAGATAGCAGTGTCTTGCCGTTTCCTAACATCGGGTATTTCCCGATCTTCACGTCGAACCCCGCTTGGAGCGCCTCATCTTCACTCATTCCGACGGTAGCTACCTCCGGAGTCGTATAGATGCAGGAGGGGATTACAGAGAGAGTGATACTGGATTTGTGACCGAACATCTTCTCCACCGCCACAATGCCCTGAGCAGAAGCAACATGGGCCAGCTGTCCTGCTTTATTCACTACATCACCGATGGCATAGATACCCGGTATACTGGTCTCGAAGTCTTCCTTC